>DXVG01000290.1 GCA_019409045.1 Clostridiales bacterium
GCAGGCTCGCTTCCTTGGCTTGCGGGCTTTCTCAACGCCCTGGCAGTCTGTTGACCTTGTCAACATCCTGAGGGGAGGCGGCATGCGCCGCCTCCCCACAGAGCGTTGCCAAAGCCCCCAAACGCAAAAATCACTTCCGAAAGAAAAGAGGCGGAAGTGATTTTTGCTTCCTGCGTCAGCTTCGCCTGCAAACTGCGGTCACTTACGTCCAAGTAAGCTCCCTTGTTTGCAGGCTCGCTTCCTTGGCTTGCGGGCTTTCTCAACGCCCTGGCAGTCTGTTGACCTTGTCAACATCCTGAGGGGAGGCGGCATGCGCCGCCTCCCCTCGAAAGGGGGGATATCCATGCAGTACCTGACCTATGAACAGTACCTTCAGATGGGCGGCGCGCTGGAGGAGGCGGCGTTTGCCCCGCTGCAGGCGCGCGCGCAGGCCTGCATCGACGCGCTCACCCACCGCCGCATGGCGGGGGAGGCCAGTGCGCGGCCGTGCGCCACGCGCGCGGCGTTTGCGCTGGTGGAGGCCATGCGCGCGCAGGAGGAGCACGCCGGCCGCTGCGTCGCCACCATGGCCAACGACGGGCTGAGCGTCACCTACGCGGACGGGGGCGAGCCCTCGGCGATCTACGCGCGCATCGTGCGCGAGCACCTGAGCGGCCAGACCACGCCGCAGGGCGTGTCTGTGCTCTACGCGGGGGTGGACGCATGATACCGTTTGCCGCGCAGACCGTGACGCTCTACAACCGCGTGCCCGTCCTCGGCGCGGACGGCCGCGAGCGCATCCAGTGGCGGCGGCGCGTGCTCACGGGCTGCTCCTGGGTGCATGCGCACGAGCGCGTGCGCGACGCGGGCGTCGTGCGCTACGCGCTCAGCGCCATCTGCCGCATACCGCGCAGCGAGGACTACCTGCCGCCGGACCAGTGGGACACGCTGGGCGGGCCGCAGGGCCGGTTCACGCTCGCGGCTGGGGACGTGCTGGTGCGCGGCGAGGTGACCGACGAGATCGCAGAGGGCCTGTCCGCCGCGGAGATCGTGCTCAAGTACGCGCGCGGCGGCGCGATGGTTGTGCAGAGCGCGAAGGAGAACCTGCGCCCCGCGGGCCTTGGACACTATGTGGCGCGCGCCTCCTGGGGAAGCGCCGTCGGAAGGGGCCACAGGCCGTAGAGAGGAGGGAGAGCGGTGAAATTGGAGAGCGCGCGGGCGCAGATCGACTTTGGCCGCCGCGTGCGCAGCGTGCGCGGCGACGGATTCCGCCTCGCGGCGGCGCGCGCGTGGTACAGGCTGTACACGCCCTATGTGCCGATGGACACCGGCAGGCTCGCGCGCGATGTGCGCATCGCGCCGGGCGTGATCGAGCACCTCGCGCCCTACGCGCGCCGCGTGTACCGGGGAAGGAACATGAGCTTTCGCCGCGACCGGCACCCGCTCGCGTCCGCGGCGTGGGACAGGGCGGCGGAGCCGGCGCAGAAGCCGAAGCTCATCCGGGAGCTTCAGGCATTCGTGGACGGAGGGGGGATTGCGCTTGGCGGATAAGACGCGGCACGAAGCGGTGTGGGACTGGCTTTTGACCTGTCCGCACATACGCGATTTGTTCTTTGAGTTTTCCGAGGCCACGCAGGGCGGCGCGGTGCTCGCGCCTATGACGGCCTTCGGCGACGCGGTGGAGACGGAGTTTGTAGACGGCTCCTCCATCCGCAACTACGAGTTCGGCATCGCGCGCTTTGACGCCTACACCACCGAGCCGAACGACACGCGCAATCTGGACGCGCTCGCCGCCGCGGAGGAGATCGCCGCCTGGGTCGAGCAGCAGGCCGCGGCGGGCAACTATCCCGCGTTCCCGGCGGGCTGCGCGGTGCTGGGCGTGGAGGTGCTGCCCTCGGGCGAGCACGTCAGCGCATGGGACGACGCGGGCGCGAAGTACATGCTGCAAATCAGGATACGATACGAAAAGGAGTGAGGCCCTTTGGCGACCTGGGAAAAACAGAATTCCATGGTGTTTATCGACACCTCCGACACCGCCGGCACGCACGACTGGGCGCGCGTGCGCAAATCGACCGTGTTCGAGCTCGCGTTCAACCCCGAGACCGAGACGCAGGACTTCATCGACCAGCAGTTCCCGACCGAGACGCTCAAAAACTACAAGCCCGCCATGGAGCAGGAGACCGCGCTCGAGGAGGGCGACGAGCTGTTTGACTACATGTTTGAGCTGATGCAGTCGCTGCCCACGGGCTCGTCGGCCGTGCGGCCCGTCCTGTATGTGTTCCCCAAGCAGGCGCAGAGCCCGGCGGGCGCGTTCGTGGCCTGGAAGGTGGATTGCGCGCTCAGCTTCCAGAGCTACAACGCGGTGGAGAAAAAGCTCGCCTTCGACATCGCCTTTGCCGGGAACATAGAGCACGGCACGGCCGCGTTCAGCGCCGGCGTGCCGACCTTTACCGCCGACGCCGCGGGGGCGTAGCGGTGTTTCGCCCCAACTACGCGCAGGACGCGCCGCCCACGCACATACGCGTCGGCGGCGCGCTCTACCCCGTGAACGTGGATTTTCGCACATGGGTGGACATACTCGAC
>DXVG01000291.1 GCA_019409045.1 Clostridiales bacterium
GCCCAGACCCGCTTAAGAACCTGAGGTTCTTAAGAATCTCCCAGTTGCCTGCGGCGCGGGGGACGGGGCGGCGGCGTCCGCTTTCAAGGGTTTTCCACGGCCATATTTCAGAACCATGTGCGACAATGAGAAAGGAACTGCCATGAGCGCCACCATACTCATCGTGGACGACGACGCGGAGATCCGCGAGCTTCTCGAACTGCTCCTGAGCGGCGAGGGCTACGCCGTGCGCCAGGCCGAGAGCGGCGAGGCGGCGCTCGGCATGCTCGACGAGGGCGTGGACCTGATCATACTGGACGTGATGATGCCGGGCATGTCCGGCTACAAGGTATGCGCACGCATCCGGGAGCGCTCGAACGCGCCGGTTTTGTTTCTCACAGCGCGCGGCCTGGACACGGACCTGACGCTGGGCTTCTCCGCGGGCGGGGACGACTACCTCTCCAAGCCGTTTTCCAACGCCGAGCTGCTCTCGCGGGTGAAGGCGCTGCTTCGGCGCTATCACGTCTACGGCGGCAAGGAGGACTCCCCCGCGCAGGACTACCTGACGGCGGGCGATGTGCGCGTCAACCGCCGCTTCAACGAGGCCTACAAGGGCGAGCGCGAGATCGCGCTGACGGAGCTGGAGTACAGGCTGCTGCGGCTGATGCTGGAGTACCGCGGAAAGATATTCTCCGCCGAGAACCTCTACAGGAGCGTGTGGGAGGAGCCGTACCTGTGCGCCAGCGCCAACACCGTGATGGTGCACATACGCAAGCTGCGCGCCAAGATCGAGGACGACCCGCAGAACCCGCAGCTGATCAAGACCGTCTGGGGAAAGGGGTATCGCGTTGAGTAGGCAGAGGCGCGAAAGGGCGCCGAAGATCGCGCTGCGCCACTCGCGCATGGGGCTTCGGCTGCTGCTGGTGATGCTGGCGGCGATGGTGCTGGGCATCGCGGTGTATGTGGGCGTGACGCGGCTGGGCGCCTGGGCGCAGGCCAACGTGTTCGACGAACAGCTCTTCAACGAGCAGTACAAGCGCCGCATGCTTCGGGACCTGCAGCAGTATGTGACCGACAACGACATAAGCTCCTCGGACTACATGCAGATCAGCGTGTGGCTGACCGACAACGTGGGCATCGGCTTCCTCTACGACAAAAACGCGCCCGCCACCGGCGAGTACACCATACGCTTCAGCGACCGCACCGTGTCGGTGACGCCGTATGCGACCTACAACGGCTACGACCAGCAGATCGCGCTGGCGGCGGCTGTGTTCGCCGTGGCCGCGGTGCTGCTGGTCATCGCCCCGTACGCGCGGCGCATCTCCTCGGACGTAAAGACGCTGTGCGCGGACATGGACGCCGTCGCCGGGGGCGATCTGTCGCACGAGGTGCGCCTGGGCGGCAAGACCGAGCTTGCCGAGCTTGCGCAGAACTTCGACCAGATGCGCGTGTCCATCGCCGCGCGCATGCAGCGCGAGAGCGAGGCCGTGCGCGCCAATCAGGAGCTGATCGCGGCGCTTTCGCACGATCTGCGCACGCCGCTGACCAAGCAGATGAGCTACCTGGAGCTTGCCCAGAGCGACCGCTGCAAGGGCGACGCGCAGGCCATGCTCTCCTGCGTGCAGCGCGCGCACAAGGCCACGCTGGAGCTCAAGGAGCGCATCGAGGAGCTGTTTTCCTATTTTCTGGTGTTCTCCGGCGAGCCCTCCCGCGCGCCGACGCTGGAGGACGTGGACGGCACGTCCTTGCTCGAGCGCCTGTTTGACGAGCAGGCGGAGTTTCTGCGCGCCAAGGGCTTTTCGCTCGAGCGGCAGGCGGTCCCCGATGGGCTGCGGCTGCGCGTGTACCTGCCGTGGCTGTCGCGCATCTTCGACAACATGACCTCCAACATACTGCGCTACGCCGACCCCGGCCGCCCCGTGATCGTCTACGCGCTGGCGAACGACGGGCGCGTGTTTATACACTTTGACAACAGCGTGCGCGACGACGCCGACCGGCGCGAGGGCACCAACATCGGCTGTCGCTCCGCCACGCGGCTGGCGGAGTCCATGGGCGGCTGCCTGCACACGGAGCGCGCGGGCAACCGCTATTACGCCATCGTCGAGCTGCCCGCGAGCGATGCGCCCGCGGCACCGGCGCGCGGCGCTTAAGAAATTTTCAGAATTTTGGTACGCGCGTTTTCAGAATTTCCCGCTATGCTGATAGCATGGATGGGAGGCGATTTTTATGACGGACGCGCGCAAAATCGCGGCGGCGTTTTCTCTGAAGGAGCTGGGTCGAAGGGAGGCCCGGCGCAATGCGGTCATACAGTGCGCCGCCGGGGCGATCCTGCTGCTGGCGGGCTATCTCACGGCCGCGTCCGGCTACGGCGACGTGCGCGGCCCGGCGCACCCGGCGTGCGCGGCGGTGATCCTCGTGGGCGGGCTGGTGCTGTGCGTGCAGGCCATGTTCGTGGTGTTCCGCGCGCTGCTGGCGCAGTACGAGCACTTTCCCATGTCCGCGGAGGAGGCGAACTTCTCGCTGTACGAGTTTCGCGTATCCGCGGCACTGGTGCTCACCGGCGCGCGGCTTCTGAT
>DXVG01000292.1 GCA_019409045.1 Clostridiales bacterium
CATCTTCGGCAGCGAGTAGTGCGCGTCCAGGCGGTTGCCGGTGAGCTGGTAGAACGCGCGGGGGTCGATCGCGCGCGCGATCTGCTCCACCTGCTTTTCCGCGCGCGAATCGGCGTGGATGATGTTGGGCGCGAGCGCGTTGCCCTGCGCGTCCACGGGGATGCAGCCGTTCATGTGCCCGGACAGCCCCACGCAGGCCACGCGGCGCGCGCTGACCTGTTCGAGCAGCTCCCGGACGCCGGAGTACAGGCATTCCAGGATCGCGTCCGGGTCCTGCTGCGCCCAGTTGTGGCGCGGATATTCGGTTGCGTAGGCGCGCCGCACGGTGCGCACCACCTCGCCCCGGGCGTTGAACAGGCCGCACTTGAGGCCCGTCGTGCCCGCGTCACAGGTGAGAATCAGGTCCCGTTCCTGCTCCATGTTCATCCTCCGCTCATTTCGTCTGTTCGTTGCGCACATGGCCCGCCGCGGCGCCTATGATGGACAAAAACGCCGTCAAAAGCGTCGGCCCCGCGTCCGAGGGCGCGTAAGTGGTCACGATATAGTGGGCCAGGTACGCGCACAGCGGCGGCGCGAGCCAGGCCAGGTAGTTGTTCACGCCGTGGCGCGTCGCGAAATAGGCCGAGACCGCGCCCAGCAGGGGCATCAGCCCCCAGGCGAAGATATCGTACCACGGCCCGGGCAGCCACATGCTCAGTGTCAGCGCGCAGAACGCCGCCATCGTCAGCGCCGCCTGCGCCAGCCACACGCACACACCCTTGAGTATCTTCACAGGCCGTACCTCCATACAGCCCATTATACCATCAAAGCGCGCGGTTTGACAATACGCAATGCGCCCCCTCGCGGCGCGTTAAATTCTTACGAAATTACTCGGAATTGATTGACGGGCGCTTCCGGCGGTGATATAGTAAATGCGACCGAAATGGTCAGGATTCAAACGGAGGCGGAACGCATGAAACTGTCCACGCGCGCTCGCTACGGCATACACGCCATGTACGATCTGGCGTGCAACGATGGCGCGCAGCCGCGCCCGCTCAAGGCCGTCGCCGAGGCGCAGGGCATCCCCGAGGCGTATCTGGAGCAGCTCCTGTGCGCGCTGCGGCGCGGGGGGCTTGTGCAGAGCGTGCGCGGGGCGCAGGGCGGGTACATGCTTTCGCGCCCGCCGGGGAAAATTACCGTGGGCGACATACTGCGCACGCTCGAGGGCGGGCTGTCCCTTGTGGACTGCATGGACGAGGGCGAGTGCGGCAGAAGCTGCGAGTGCCCGTCGCGCAAGGTGTGGCTTCGCCTGCGGGACGGCATGGCGCAGGTCGTGGACGGCATCACGCTGGAGGATATGTTACGGAGGGACGAGGAATGAGGATATACATGGACAACGCGGCGACCACCCGCGTGACCGAGCCCGTGTTCGAGGCGATGAAGCCGTACTTGTGCCAGATCTACGGCAATCCCTCGAGCGTACACGCCTTCGGGCGCGAGGCGCTGGGCGCTCTGGACGCGGCGCGCGCGCAGGTCGCGGCCGCGCTGGGCGCGCAGCCGGCCGAGATATACTTTACAGGCTGCGGCACAGAGGCCGACAACTGGGCCATCCGCGGCGCGGCCTACGCGCGCAGGTCGCGGGGCAATCATATCATCACCACCGCCATCGAGCACCACGCCGTGTTGCACACCTGCCAGCAGCTTGAGAAGGAGGGCTTTGCGGTCACCTACCTGCCGGTGGACGAGTTCGGCCTGGTCAGCCCGGAGGCGCTGGAAAAGGCGATGCGGCCGGAGACAACGCTTGTGACGATCATGTTCGCCAACAACGAGATCGGCACCATCGAGCCGGTGGAGGCGCTCTGCCGCGTGGCGCATGCGCACGGCGCGCTGTTCCACACCGACGCGGTGCAGGCCGTGGGCCATGTGCCCATCGACGTAAAGGCGCTGGAGGTGGACATGCTCTCCCTGTCCGGACACAAGTTCCACGCGCCCAAGGGCGTGGGCGCGCTCTACATCCGCACAGGGCTTCGCATCCACAGATTCATGGAGGGCGGCGCGCAGGAGCGCACGCAGCGCGCGGGCACGGAGAACATGGCCTCCATCGTGGGCATGGGCAAGGCCATCGAGCTGGCCGTGGCCAACATGGACGCGAACGTGCAAAAGCTCACCGCCATGCGCGACCGCCTCATCGGCCGCATACTCGACGAGATCCCCCACACGCAGCTCAACGGGCACCCCGAGAAGCGGCTTCCGGGAAACGTCAACGTGAGCTTCCGCTTCATCGAGGGCGAGTCGCTGCTTCTTTCGCTGGACCTTGTGGGCGTCGCCGGCTCGTCCGGCTCGGCCTGCACCTCCGGCTCGCTCGACCCGTCGCATGTGCTGCTGGCCATCGGCCTTCCGCACGAGATCGCGCACGGCTCGCTCCGGCTCTCGCTGTCGGAGGAGAATACCATGCAGGAGGTGGACGCGGTCGTGGACGCGCTCAAGCAGATCGTGGCGCGGCTGCGCGCCATGTCCCCGCTCTACGACGACTTTATCAAGGCACAGGAGGCATAACCATGGTATAC
>DXVG01000293.1 GCA_019409045.1 Clostridiales bacterium
CACGGAGGTGAATCCGGTATACAATAATGGGAGCAAACATCATGAGACGCAAATGTAAAGGAGCATATCTGTGGGCAAATCAAATTTCGCAGTGTTTGTGGACCTGGAGAACGTTGGCGCAAAGGAGTCCATGCTGCGCTACATCATTGAAAAGGTAAAGATACGCGGCGACATACTGCTGGGCAAGGTGTACGGCTATACGGACCGCTATTCGGACCTGAAGCAGTGCCTCTTATCCAACACGTTTTCCGTGGTTCCGTCCCTGCGCTACGGCAAGTGCCAGAAGAACAACTTGGACATACAGCTGGTCATCGACGCGATGGAGGTGGCCTACGTCAACTCCCTCATCGACAGCTTCTGCATCGTCTCCGGCGACAGCGATTATCAGCCCCTCGTCGCCAAGCTCAAGAGCATGGGCAAGCATGTGCTGGGCATATCGCGCTCGGAGGCCGCGTCGGAGATCTTCATCAACGCCTGCAACGAGTTCATCTTTCTGGAGAACGTGGCCGTCAAGCGCCCGGCGGTCAAGAAGGGCCGCGCGAAGGAGAGCAGCGTCGGCGACGGCGACGTGAGCGAGCTTTTGACGCAGGTGATCACCATCCTCGAAGATCAGGACGAGGAGCAGATGTACGCCAGCGAGCTCAAGGACACGCTCACGCGTCTGCGTCCGGACTTTTCCGAGCGCAATTACGGCTGCGCGACGTTTGGAAAGCTGATGTCCATGCTGTCAGAGAAGTCGCCCAAGCTGCGCGCCTGGACGGAGCAGAGCTCCCTGATGGTGGGCCTGTCCGCCGCGGACGCCGCGCAGCACCAGAAGCTGGACAAGACCAACTGGCTGCCCGCGTTTACGCAGGCGCTGGAGCGCTTCAAAAACGACGGCTTCGACCGCGTGAACCCCTCCATCCTCAAGGCCACCATACAGGCCGACTACCCGGACTTTGACGAAAAGCAGATCGGCTTCAAGCGATTCAGCGACGTGATGAAGGCGCTGGAAAAGCAAAAGCTGCTGGTGGTGGAGATGGACGAGGCGCACACGATGCTTCTGAAAATCTGCTGATCGGGAGACGACGCGGCCCTTCCCACGCACTCTGTGGGAGGGGCCGCGCCGCATTTTATCGAAAGCGCAAGGAGGTATCCCCATGAAAATTTCCGTCGGCAAGGAGCGCCCCGGGCACTTCCAGCCATCGTACCCCGAGGAGTTTGACTTATTCTCCCATCTGGAGCTGTGCGCGGCCGTGCCGCAGGCGCTGTTTGCGATCACGACCTGGAAACAGAACGGGCTTCCCAACGTCTGCCCGCACGCCTGGACGTGCTTTCACGGCGACCGCACCGCCTTTTTCGCGGTGATGGGCAATCTCTACCAGAGCACGCACACCTACGCCAACATACTGCGCGACGGCTGCTTCTGCATAAACTTTCTGCCCATTAAGCACTACGACGCGCTGATGTCCACCATCCGCGAAAACGGCGAGGACGTGGACGAGCTGCGCGCGGGCGGCTTTGCGCTCGAGCGCGCGCAGTCGATCGACGCGCCCGCCATCGCCGAGAGCTTTCTGGTGATGGAATGCACGCTGCGCGACGCGCGCGACCTGAGCGGCGCGGGCGTGGCGGCGATGATCACCGCCGAGGTCGTGCGCGTGCGCGTGGAGGAAGCCTTCGCGCGCCGTGAGCGGGACCGATTCAGCGAGGAGGGCTTTATGCTGCTCGCGCCCGGCCCGCAGAACATGGAAAGCGGTGCACCCTCCCCCAGCGCCATCGGCAATTTCACGCCGCGGCTGTGGGACTGACGCGGCGCTGTCCGTTCGGCTCGGCGAGCTGCGCGTAGGTCTGCCGAATCAGCGCGGCAGAGATGATGAATGTCAATATGTCGGACACGGGCATGGAGTACAGCACGCCGTCCAGGCCGAAAAACTCGGGCAGGAGCAGCGCAAAGCCCACGCCGAACACGACCTCGCGCACCATCGACACGAGCGTGGAGGCCACCGCCCTGCCCAGCGATTGCAGGTAGATGAACGTCCCCTTGTTTACGCAGGCGAGCGTCATCATGCACAGGTAGATGCGGAAGGACTTTACGGCAAATTCCGTATAGTATGTGCTCTCATTGGCCGCGCCGAAGAGCGCGATCAGTTGGCGCGGCATGCACAGCGCGATCAGCGTCGCCACCGCGCCAACCGCGGCCTCAGCCACGAGCAGGCGCGTAAAGAGCTGCCGCGCGCGGTCCTTGCGGCCGGCGCCCATGTTGTATCCCGCAATGGGTATGCAGCCCGCCGCCATTCCCACGGCGATGGAGATCACGATCTGGAAGAACTTCATCACGATGCCGACGACGGCCATGGGGATCTGGGCATAGGCCGGTTGGCCGAATATGTCGTCCATGGCTCCGTATTTGCGCACCATGTTGTTGATGGCCGCCATGGCCGCCACCAGAGAAATCTGCGAAAGCAGGCTGCACCCGCCCAGCGGCAGGAACTTCGCCATCAGCTTGCCCTGCGGGACAAAGCTGTCCTTTTGCAGGCGGATCGCCTTCATGTGGCACAGATAC
>DXVG01000294.1 GCA_019409045.1 Clostridiales bacterium
CTTGGCTTGCGGGCTTTCTCAACGCCCTGCCAGTCTGTTGACTTTGTCAACATCCCGGGCGGAGCGGCAAAACCGCTCCGCTCGTTTTTTTGAGTTGACCCCCTGCCCGCCGGGCGATATAATAGATGTTGAAACGGAGGGCTTGGATGAATACGATACAATTCAAGTACGCCATCGAGGTCGAGCGCACGGGCTCGATCTCGCAGGCCGCCGAAAACCTGTACATGGCGCAGCCCAACCTCAGCAAGGCCATCCGCGAACTGGAGGAAAGCCTGGGCTTTGCCGTGTTTGAGCGCACGCCGCGCGGCGTGGTGCCCACGCGGCGAGGCGAGGAGTTTCTCAAGCTCGCGCGCAGCGTGCTTTTGCAGGTGGAGCAGATGGAGGCGCTCAAGGACGACCGGCCCGGCAGCGTGCAGAGGCTCAGCCTGTCCATGCCGCGCGGCAGCTACATCGCCGACGCCGTGGCGCGCTTCATCGCCGCGCTCGACCCCCACGCGGACATGCGGCTGAGCATCAAGGAGACAAACTCCGTGCAGACGGTCAACAACGTGCTCTCCGGCCGCTTCCGGCTGGGCATCATACGCTACCGCGTGCAGCACGAGGCGCACTTTCTGGACTTTCTGGACGAAAAGGAGCTCAGCTTCGAGCAGGTGTGGGAGTACGACTACGAGGTGTTGCTCTCGCGCAGGCACCCGCTGGCGGCGCAGGAGCCGCTGGACCCCGCGCTGCTGGAGGATTACATCGAATTGAACCACGGCGACAAGACCGTGCCGCACCTGTCCTCCCTGCCGCGCACCGCGCACCGCCCCGGCGACTGCGAGAACCGCCGCATACTCATCTACGAGCGCGCCGCGCAGTTCGAGTTCCTCAGCCGCGTGCCCATCACCTACATGTGGACCTCGCCGGAGCCGCGCTCCATCCTCGAGCCTTGGGGGCTTGTGCAGAAAAAGTGCGCGTCCAACCGCCGCTACCGCGATGTGCTCATCTACCCCCGGCGCTACAACCTCACCGAGTACGACCGCCTGTTTATCGACAAGCTGTTCGACGCCCGCAACGACATCGCCTTCGGCGACCGCCGCCGCGTGCCGTAAACCGCCGCGCGAAAGCGCCTGCAAAGCGTCCCGAGCTTCCGTCGGGGTGCTTTTTCGATTTAACAGTATCTTTTCATAAGGGGTGTTGCATTTCGGGCGGTGTTGTGTTAAGATACCACCATACCACGTTACCACGCTAAAGCAAATCCATTCAAACTTTAAAAAGGAGCGAACGACTATGAAGAAGATCCTCAGCATGATCCTGGTGCTCATGATGGCCCTCACCGCCACCGGCCTTGCCTTCGCGGAGGAAGAGAGCGATGCGGACTACATCCTCGGAAAGGGCGTGCTCAACATCGGCATCACGCTGTTTGCCCCCATCAACTACGAGGACCCCGAGACGGGCGAACTGATCGGCTTTGACACCGAGCTTGCCGAGGCGGTGTGCGCGGACCTGGGCATCGAGCCGAACTTCATCGTCATCAGCTGGGACGCCAAGGAGATCGAGCTCAACTCCAAGAACATCGACTGCATCTGGAACGGCATGTGCATCACCCCCGAGCGTTCGGAGAACATGTCCATCAGCGATCCGTACCTGCTCAACACGCAGGCGATGGTCATGAAGGCCGACCGCGAAGAAGAGATCATGGCGGACGTGAGCGGCCTGACGGTCGTGGCCGAGCAGGGCTCCACGGGCGAGGGCAAGCTGCAGGGCACCATCGCCGATGACGAGACCGTGGTCGTCTCCGCGCAGGAGTACTTCGCAGACTGCACCTATGTGCCCGTCGGCTCCATGGCCAACGCGCTGCTGGAGGTCAAGTCCGGCACGGCGGACGTCGCTCTGGTGGACAGCGTGTGCGCGCTGGGCATGGTTCGCCCGGACAGCGACTACGCAGACCTCGTGGTCAATCTGGACAACAACTTCGGCGACCAGTTCTACGGCATCGCCTTCCGCAAGGGCAGCGACTTCACCGCGCTGGTGAACGAGTCCATCGCCGCTCTGAAGGAGGACGGCACGGTGGCCGAGCTGGCCGAGAAGTACGGCCTGACCGACGCTCTGATCTGAGCATCGACAGACGAAAGAACGCAGGGCCGCCGGCGCGCCGGCGGCCTATTCCCGGATAAAGGAGAGGAAAGCGCATGTCCACCCCCGTTGACGTCGTGCTCGGCAAGCTGCTGGACGGCTTTGTGCTGAATTTGCAGATCTTCGTCATCACGCTGATCGGCTCGCTTCCGCTGGGCCTTGTCATCATGTTCGGCTCCCGCTCGAAGCTGGGCTTTCGCGTGTTCGGACGCAAGTTCTGCCCCATCCGCCTGCTCACGCGCGGCTTTGTGTGGATCATTCGCGGAACGCCGCTGATGCTCCAGCTCATCTTCGTGTTCTACGGCCCGGGCCTGATGGGGCTCACGCCCATCAAGTCGCGCGTCACGGCCACGCTGGTGACCTTCATCATCAACTACGCGGCCTACTTCTCCGAGATCTTCCGCGGCGGCATCGACTCCATCCCGC
>DXVG01000295.1 GCA_019409045.1 Clostridiales bacterium
TTTGCGTTTGGGGGCTTTATCGACGCTCTGGGGCCGGTTTTTTTTATACTGCTCAGGAGGACGCGTTGACGTAGCGCACCTCGCCGGGCATGATCAGGCCCAGGGAGTCGCGCGCGGCGCGCTCGACATAGTCGTCTGTCTGCGCAAAGGAGATGTCCTTTTCCAGCGCGCCGATCTCGCGCACGAGGCTGTCGCGCTCGGCGATGAGCGCGTCCACTTCTGCGCGTTCGGCCTCCAGCCGGGAGTGCGCCACCAGAAGGCTCACGCAGAACACCAGCGCCGCGACCAGCGACAGCATCAGCCAAAACCGCGGCCGCACACGATACCTGCGCGCCATACAGCTCCCCCCATCCGACGTTTCCTTTGTTAAGGAATAGGATTCGACGCGCATAGCCGCTTTCCTGTCAGCGAAAGATGACTTTAATGAGACGAAATTTTGCGATCCGGCGCACAATTCGTCGAACCGCGCGCGCGAGATGGACACACAGCGCGCGCCCCGCGCGATGCGGCCCCAGGGCGTACAGCCCCGCGCCCGCCGCTGCGCCCAAGAGCGCGAACAGCCGAAGCTGCCCGTGATTGGCCAGCGTGAGCATGCCGCCCAGCAGCGCCGCCGCGCACGCGCCAAAGAGCAGGTCGGCCGCGAGCGACAGAAGCGCGCCCGCGCGCAACAGCCGCCGCGCGAGCGCGAACAGGTCGTACACCGCGGCCACCAGCGCGCCCGCGACCATCATCGCCGCGAACACGCGCCACTGGCCCACCGTGGAAAACAGCATCTCAGCGGAACAGGCGGCTGAGCACGCCGCCCTCGCGCCGGGGTCGGCCCGCGTACTCGATCGCGCCGACCTCACCCTCCACGATGAGCCGCCCGTCCTTCAGGTCCAGCGTCTCGACGTGCAGGGCCTCGCCGGTGATGGTCATGCGGCCCGCGTCGGTCGAGAGCACCACGAGCTGCTCGTTGAAGCAATCCACGTCGGAAACGCCGGTGATCACGGCGCGTTCGCGCCCGGTGAGGCTGAGCGTGTGGCGGACGGCGGAGCTCTGCTGCTGCATCCCAAGGCCCCCTCTCACGCCCATTGTATGCGCGGTGCGCGGGCGTATGCCGCCGCCGGGCGAAATTTTGGCCGCCGTCCTTGACTTCCGCGCGCGCATCTGGTATAATCAGCAAGGTCTGAAGGGAGCAATGAGAGGGCCATCCCCGCCGTCGCAGGGCCGGGAATGGCGCTTTGTCATGCCATAAAGGAGGTCCAACCATGTCGCACACTTACGATGTCATCGTCGTCGGCGCGGGCCCGGCGGGCATATTCACCGCGCTGGAACTGACCGAGAAGATGCCGGAGGCCCGGCTGCTTTTGATCGACGCGGGCCTGCACATCGACCGCCGTGCCTGCCCGGCGCGCAAGCTGCGCCGCTGCGTGCACTGCACGCCCTGCAACATCATGAGCGGCTGGGCGGGCGCGGGCGCGTTCTCCGACGGCAAGCTCTCGCTCTCCGAGGAGGTGGGCGGACACATCGTAGACTATCTGCCCCGGCAGGAGGTGCGCGAGCTGATCGCCTACGCCGACTCCATCTACCTGCGCCACGGCGCGCCCGAGCAGGTACACGGCCTGAACGATCCCAAGGTGGACGAGATCATGTACGAGTGCTCGCGCTACAACATACAGCTCATCGCCTGCCCGGTGCGCCACCTGGGCACGGAGCACGCCTTCGACGTGCTGCGCGACATGTACAACACGCTCGAGGCGCGCAAGGGCTTCGAGTTCCGCGAGCGGACCACCGCCGAGGAGCTGCTGGTGGAGGACGGCCGCGTGGCCGGCGTGTACATGACCGGCCCGGACGGCAGGCGCGTGCTGGAGCGGGCGCGCTATGTGGTGGCCGCCCCGGGGCGCGGCGGCGCGGCGTGGCTTTCGCAGGTGGCGAAGGAAAACAGCATCGAGACGCACAACAACGAGGTGGACATCGGCGTGCGCGTGGAGGTGCCCAACGCGGTGATGGACCACCTGACCGAGCACCTCTACGAGGCCAAGATGGTCTACTACTCCGACACGTTTGAAAACAAGGTGCGCACGTTCTGCATGAACCCCGGCGGGCTGGTCAGCGAGGAGCACTACGAGGGCGGTCTGGCCGTGGTCAACGGCCACAGCTACGCCGACAAAAAGCTGCGCACGCGCAACACAAACTTCGCCATGCTCGTCTCCACGCGCTTCACCGAGCCATTCAACCAGCCCATCGAGTACGGCCGCTACATCGCGCAGCTTGGCAACATGCTCACCGGCGGCGGCGTGATGGTGCAGCGGCTGGGCGACCTTCTCAAGGGCCGCCGCACGGACGCCTCGCGCCTTTCCAAGTCCACCACCGTCCCCACGCTGGACACGGCGGTGCCGGGCGATTTGTCGTTCGTGCTGCCGCACAGGCACCTGACCAGCATCATCGAGGCCCTGCGCGCCTTCGACCACGTCGCGCCCGGCCTGTACGCGCAAAACACGCTGCTCTACGGCGTGGAGGTCAAGTTCTACTCCTC
>DXVG01000296.1 GCA_019409045.1 Clostridiales bacterium
GAAGCAAAAATCACTTCCGCTTGTTCTCTTTCGGAAGTGATTTTTGCGTTTGGGGCTTTGTCAACGCTCTGAGGCGCGACGGCGCCTTTGAGAAAGACCGAAGGGACTGTCTTTGTGGCATTCCGCCACGCGCAGACAGTCCCTTCGGTCTTTGTACCCGGCGTTCGCGCCTACTTTGCGGGCTTGGCGCGCGAGGGGGCGCTCCTGCGCCACTGGTACGCGCCGCAGGCGATGGCGGCGGCGTAATAGGCGACGGAGCGCAGCGGAAAATCGACCTGCTGCGTGTAGAGCTTCGCGGCGGTATCGAAATACAGCACCGCCGTCAGCAGCAGCATCAGCGCGCCGCCCGCGACCACCGCCTTGTAAAGCGGCCGCCGGACCGAGACGATCATCAGCACGCCGTAGACAAGGCTGCACAGCGCGCAGAAGATCGTAAACGCGTAAAACAGCGCAAACGACGTCGCGGAGGCGAGCGTATCCGGATACAGGCTCGCGTACTCCGCCGCGAGCGCGGGCCACTGGCCGTGCGTGGTGACCAGAATCACGGGGTACAGCTCCAGCGCGCCGCCCAGCGCAAACAGCGCGCCCAGGCAGAGCGTGACGATGAACACGGCGCCGTTGAGTATGCTGCCCGCGTCATTTTTTTCCAAGAAAAACACATCCTTATACGCAAGGAAGCCGCGCGCGCAGACGCGCGCGGCGAGAGAGAGGGGCGCAAAAGCGCCCCCGGCGCTCAGCGATAGGCGCTGATGATGATCATGCACAGGTCCTCATCGGCCTGATTGACGTAGGTATGCACCACGTCCGCATGGAAGGAGAACACGTCGCCCGCGCGGACGGTGTAGGTGTTTCCCTCGATGATCATCGTCAGCTCGCCGCGGATGACGATGCAGTACTCCCACAGCTCGCCGCCGAAGTGCGGTTCGGAGTCCCTGCGGCTGTGCGGGCAGATTTCGTGCCACTTGACGTCGAAGCGATTGCAGCGCGCGCAGTCCGCCATCATCCACAGTTCGCTGCCCTTCCGCACGCGGAAGGTGCGCATATCCTCCTTGCGGATGATGCGGCGGTCGTCGTCGCTGGCCTCGTCAAACAGCTCCGAGAGGGATATCTGCAGGCCGCTGTTGATCTTGTTGAGGATCGTCAGCGTCGGGCTCTTGCGGCCGCGCTCGATCGCGCTGAGCATGCTGACGCTCACGCCCGTCAATGCGGACAGGGCCTCCAGCGTCAACTGCCGCTCGCTGCGCAGCTTCTTGAGCCGCAGTCCAATGGAGGCATTGATGTTGCTTTCCATCGCTCTACTTCCCCAGCATGATGTTGAGTATCTCGATGTCGGTCGAGCGCATGCCCTCGCGGCCCATGCGGCCCACGTTGCGGATGGTGCCCTCCACGCCGCCTTCGACCAGGCCCTCGCCGTCGCGGAATACATGGCCGTTCTTGGCCATCTCGTAGGCCAGCGTGGCGGCGTTTACCGACGCGGCGATCTTGGCCGCGCAGGAGGACTTCGCCCCGTCGCAGACCATGCCGCCGATGGTCGCAATCGAGTTGATGATGGTGTTTCCCATGACCTCGTAGCTCGCGCCCTCCAGATAGGCGATGCCCACCAGCGAGGCCGTGGCGGCGCTGACCGCGCCGCAGTATGCCGAGAGGTTGCCGATGAACCGCTTCTGATGCACGGCCACCAGGTTGGCCAGCGCCAGCGCGCGGTACAGCCTGTCGCGGGAGACGCCGTTCTTCTCGGCGTACTCGCACAGCGGCATGGTGACGGTGATGCCCTGATTGCCGCTGCCGGAGTTGATCACCACGGGCATGGAGCTTCCGCCCATGCGCGCGTCGGACCCGGCCGCGGCGCGCGCCGCCGCGCAGGCGGCGAAGTGGTCCGCATCCTGCATCAGCGTGCGGCCGACCTGCGCGCCCCACGGATTGGTCAGCCCCTCCCGCGAGATCGCGCTGTTGTACTCGATCTGCCGCTCGAGCATCTCGCGCACGTCGTCTATGTTCAGGTTGTCGGCAAAGTCGATGATGTCCCGAAGGTTGAGCAGCTCCTTGTTCGCATGCGCGCCCGCCGCCTGCTCGTCCTCGCGGCTGAGCAGCACTTCCCCGTTCTTTTCGATGCGCGAGAAGTTGTTGTGGCGGGTCTTGATCTCCACCAGCACACTGTCCTGTCCGTGCACGGCTTCCACGCGGATGTAGAGGTTCTCCTCCCCCTCCTCGAGGAAACATTCGCACATGTGTTCGCCAATCAGCCGCCGCGTCTGCGCGATGTCCGTCTGCGTCGCGCCCGCGATGACTTCCAGGCCCTTGTCCGCGTTTCCGCCGACCGCGCCGAGCACCGCCGCCACAGCGATCCCCATCTGTCCGCCCGAGTTGGGCACGACCACGCCCTTGACGTTTTTGATGATGTTACCGCTGCAATAGATGTCCATGTGGTCGGGCGTCGCGCCCAGCACCTGGCTGGCCTTCGCGCCCGCGAGTGCGACGGCGATCGGCTCCGTACAGC
>DXVG01000297.1 GCA_019409045.1 Clostridiales bacterium
GTATACGTCCAGCGCGGATTCGTCGCCCGCGAGCTTCAGGCCGTCCAGCGCCGCGGCGTACATGCGCTCCGCCTGCGCAGCGTTGACCTGGAAGAAGCTCTGCGGATGCAGCGCGAAGCGAAGGCCGAGGAGCGATTCGTCGAGCCTCTCCCGCCCCGAGAGCAGGCGGCAATCCCCGTCCAGCGCGTGCGCGGGGCGGGGCCGCAGGCGGCAGTAGTAGACAGAGTCCACGCCCTCGATCGCGGCGACGGGAGCGCTCGGGCCCTTCCCGCACAGCGTGAGCATGACTTGTCCCTCCCGGTTTACGCGCGTCACCACGCCCTCCAGGCCGCGCAGGCAGACGGAGGGAATCCGCCGGAGCGCACGCGCGCTCTCCGGGGCCTGCAGCAGGCAATCCTCCACGGGCACGAGCTGCCGGCTCCCTGCGCGCAAAAAGCCGATGCGGCCCTCGCGCACGGCGTACTCCGCCTTATTGCGGCAGCGCAGGGGCTCCGGCATGGGCAGCGCGTCCAGCACCGGCGGCTGCGAAAAGCCGCCGATGCGCTCCAGCGCGTCCACCACGCGCTGCCGCTTGAGCAGCAGCGTATGCGCATAGCGCATGTGCCGCGCCTGACAGCCGCCGCAGACGCCGAAGGCGGGGCAGTCGGGCACGACGCGCTCGGGCGAGGGCTCGAGCACCGCGCGCAGCCGCGCCTCCACATAGCGGCCGCGGTCGCGCTCGATCTCCACCTCCACAAGCTCGCCCGGAATCGAAAACGGAACGAACGCAGCGCGTCCGTCCCGAAGTCTGCCCACGCCCTGAAGCTGTGAGCCAATGCCCGTGATGCGGAGTGTCTCCATCACTTGTACTTGGTCATGACCGCCATGACGTCGATCAGGTCGGCGATCTCCGTATCCGCGGCGTGCTCGCCGTTTTGCACCTCGTCCAGCGGCACCTCGATGATGCGGTTGCCGCGCTCGCCGACGGCGAGGCCTCCCCTGTCGTCCCGCAGAAGCTCCACCGCGCGGGAGCCGAGGCGGCTGGCGAGTATGCGGTCGCGCCCGGAGGGGCTGCCGCCGCGCTGTATGTAACCCAGCACCGTGGCGCGCGTCTCGTGGCCGGAGAGCACCTCGATGATCTCGGCGATCTGCGAGCTGGTGAGGTGTTCGGTGGAGATGTGCTGCAGCTTTTCATTCTGGGCGCAGATCTTGCCGATGTCGCAGGTCTGCGACTGCATGGCGCCCTCGGCGAAGACGATGATCATCGAGGTCTTTCCGCGCAGCACGCCCCACTTGACGCGCTCGGCGATCTCCTCGATGCTCCAGGGAATCTCCGGCACCATGAACATCTCCGCGCCGCAGGCAAAGGCCGTGTGCAGCGCAATATCGCCGCAATTTCGGCCCATGACGGTGATCAGGCTCGCGCGCTCGTGGGAATCGCTGGTCTCGCGCACGCGGTTGATGCAATCGCAGGCGGTGTTGAGCGCGGTGTCAAAGCCGATGGTGTAATCGGTATAGGCAAGGTCGTTGTCGATGGTGCCGGGCACGCCGATGGTGGGGACGCCCAGCGCGTTGAGCGCCGCGGCGCCCTTGTAGGTGCCGTCGCCGCCGATGCAGACAAGGCCCTCCACGCCGAGCATGCGCAGGTTCTCCACGGCCTTCTTCTGATACTCCGGGTCGAGAAAATCCAGGCAGCGCGCAGTGCGCAGGAACGTGCCGCCGCGGTGAATCTTGTCCGAGACGCTGCGCGAGGTGAGCATCTCAAAATCGTCATGGTCGTCCTTGCTGCGCATGAGCACGCCGTTGTACCCGCGCTTGAAGCCGATGACCGACATCTCGTTCTGAATGCTGGTGCGAACGACCGCGCGGATGGCGGCGTTCATGCCGGGCGCATCCCCGCCGGAGGTCAAAACCCCGATTCTCTTCATATATGAACCCCTTTCTAAAGGTTGTTGTCGATGAGAAACTTCTGCGCCTCCACGGCTTCAGAGCGAAGCACCATCAGTTCATAGGTGCCTTCCTGCTGCGGCGCGCCGCCGACGGCCCTGCGGCGCACGAGAAATCCCTCGGCGGAGAGCATGGCTTCGACGCCGTCTGCGTTGCGAATGCCGCGCGCCATGTAAATGACCATCCACAGAGCGTCGTCCGCCTTCATGCTTCCGCCTCCCATCCGAAGAATCAAGGCTATTATATACCGCGCGCGCCTGGAAGTCAAACAAACTCTGTGTTACCGCGGCGTTTTGCGGACGGCGGAGCTTTACAGCGGCCAACGCGCCGGGCAACAGTATGTTAAATGTTGCTCCGCTCCCCGGCGCGTCTGGACAAAACAGGGTTGGTTGTGCTATAATCTTTAATTGTCAGCGGGTTTGCCAATGTAGCTCAGTTGGTAGAGCAGCCGATTCGTAATCAGCAGGTCAAGGGTTCGAGTCCCTTCATTGGCTCCATGACAACGAGGTGTAGCGCAGTTTGGTAGCGCGTTTGGTTCGGGACCAAAAGGTCGCAGGT
>DXVG01000298.1 GCA_019409045.1 Clostridiales bacterium
GTTGAAACGCGGTCGCGCCGGGCGCGCGGGCTGCCGTTGAAATCGCCAGCGTCGATCCAACGACCACATTATGACCTGCCTGGGCATGAGATCCCCCAATGAGGTGCTTGGCCTGTATCAGGGGATCCTGTAGCAGACAAGGCCATCCGGCGCATTGCGCCGGATGGCCAAAGCCCAGTATGCTTTCCTTGCCACAGTCAAGGTCGGGTAGTATTTGCTTTGCAAATCTCCACCCTTCCCCTGACTGTTCTCGCTCGGTTCCGTGTTACCTATGTTTGGCGCTCGTACAGCCGGGTAGCGGCCCTCCGCGCCCGGGGCTTGACATGAATCGCTCCCTTCGTGTATAATGATGGGTGGACAATTAAACTGCCTTATCCAGAGTGGTTGAGGGACGGGCCCGATGAAACCCGGCAACCGGCCCGCGCGCAGGCGCGGCAAGGTGCCAATTCCCGCGGGGAGCGCGCGGCGCTTTCCGGAAGATGAGGCGAGATACGGGTATTTTTCCCCAGGCTCGCCGCATGGCGGGTTTTTTTGTTCGCAATCAAAGTTACGGAGGGTAAACCATGAAAAGGCTGTTCACATCCGAATCCGTCACCGAGGGCCATCCCGATAAGGTCTGCGACCAGATCGCCGACGCCGTGCTCGACGCCATACTCGCCAAGGATCCCGACGCCCACGTGGCCTGCGAATGCTGCGCCACCACCGGCATGGTGCTGGTGATGGGCGAGATCACCACTTCCGCCTATGTGCCCATCGACCAGATCGCCCGCCGCAAGATCGTGGAGATCGGCTACGACCGCGCCAAGTACGGCTTCGACGGCCAGTCCTGCGCGGTGCTGGTGTCCGTGGACGAGCAGTCGCCCGACATCGCCATGGGCGTGAGACGCGGCGAGGAGGACATGGGCGCGGGCGACCAGGGCATGATGTTCGGCTACGCCTGCGATGAGACGCCGCAGTACATGCCGCTGGCGATCTCCCTCGCCCACGCGCTCACCCGCCGGCTGGCCGAGGCGCGCAAGTCGGGCGAGATCCCCTACCTGCGGCCCGACGGCAAGGCGCAGGTCACCGTGGAGTACGACGACGACCGCCCTGTGCGCGTCGAAGCCGTGGTGATCTCCACGCAGCACGCGCCCGAGGCCACCCACGAGCAGATCGAGCGCGACATGATCGAAAAGATCATCCGCCCGGTGGTGGGCGCGCAGCTCATGGACGCGCAGACCAAATTCTTCATCAACCCCACCGGCCGCTTCGTGGTGGGCGGGCCGCAGGGCGATTCGGGGCTCACCGGCCGCAAGATCATCGTGGACACCTACGGCGGCTACGCGCACCACGGCGGCGGCGCGTTCTCCGGCAAGGACCCCACCAAGGTGGACCGCTCCGCCGCCTACGCCATGCGCCATGTGGCCAAGAACCTGGTCGCCGCGGGGCTGTGCCGCCGCTGCGAGGTGGGCGTGGCCTACGCCATCGGCGTGGCAAGGCCGGTCAGCGTGTTCGTGGACACGCAGGGCACCGGCGCGCTGGCCGACGACGAGCTGGCCCGAATTGTGGAAAAGACATTCGACCTGCGTCCGGCCGCCATCATCCGCCGCCTCGACCTGAAGCGGCCCATCTACCAGCGCGTCGCCGCCTACGGCCACTTCGGCCGCGACGATCTGGACCTGCCGTGGGAGCGGCTGGATATGGTAGATGCGCTGCGCGCCGCCGCCGGCCGCGCTTGACGAACGCGCCCGGATGGGGTATAATAGCGGCATCCCGCACAAAGGAGAGTACAAAATGGGAATTTTCTGCATGGTCTTTGGCGTGGTCGTGTTCCTCGGGGCCACGATCGGCGGCACGATACTTGCCAACAACCTCGTCGTGGCGGAGTCCTCGTTCTACAGCGGCGGCTCGTTTGTGACGTTTCTGGGGCTCCCGTCCGACCCGCTGCCCTATATCGTCGTCATCGCGTTTTTGGGCTTCCTCATCGGCCTCTCGTTCTTTGCCAAGGGGCTGACGCTCTACCGCATCGGCAGGCTTCAGGAGCGCCTGAACCGCATCAACCGCCGCCTGGCCGATCGCGACTGACGCGCGGAAGCGCACAAAGCGGGCCGCCGGAGCAACTTCGCTCCGGCGGCCCGTTTTGTTTTTGGGCGGCTCATATGCGCTGCGCGCCGTCTGAGGGCTCGCCCTGGGAGGGGGCGGAGGGGGCTTCGTCGTCCTGGGAGAGGTCGTCTCCCAGGAAGGCGTTCAGCGCGCCCTCCACCGTGGCCGCGCCCACGGCCGTGCCCTCGACGTAGAGCGTGTAGCTCTCGCCCGCGCGCAGCGCCGGGTCGCTCACAAGCAGCCACGAAAAGCGCCGCTCCGGCTCCAGCGAGAACACCGCCTCGCCGCGCCCGTCCTCCACGCGCACGGCCACGCCCGCGCGCGTGGAGGACGGGCGCGGCGAGGCGGTGTTCTCGCTGGAGCCGG
>DXVG01000299.1 GCA_019409045.1 Clostridiales bacterium
ACATGGGCGGATGCTTCGACCTCATGGACGAGATCTCCCACCACGGCGCGCCCGTGCCCGCGCAGGCCGCGCGCAACCGCGAGGCGCTGCGCGCGCTGATGGAATCGTGCGGCTTTGCGGCCTACGAAAGCGAGTGGTGGCACTACGCGCTGCGCCGCGAGCCGTACCCGGACACATACTTCGACTTTCCGCTGATCTGACGGCGGCCAAGCCCCGTATAAACTGAAGCGGGCCCGTCCTTCCGGACAGGCCCGCCTGCTTTCATGGTAGCGGCGAGTGGATTCGAACCGCTGACCGACCGGGTATGAACCGATTGCTCTAGCCAACTGAGCTACGCCGCCATGAATGGTTGCGGGGGAGGGATTTGAACCCTCGACCTCCGGGTTATGAGCCCGACGAGCTACCGGACTGCTCTACCCCGCGATATCCGAGCGAAGCGCCACGCTTCGACGGCAAGTGATATTATAGCACGCGACGGGCCGCGTGTCAACCCCCCTGCGCCAAGTTTTTTGTGCATCGCGCGTCACACGTCCTCCACGGCGGCGAACGCGTCCGGCGCGGGCGTGGGCTGCGCGGCCTCGGCGGGAAGCTGCGTGGCGGCCTGCGCCGTGGGCGTGGAAGGATTCACCTCCGCGGGCTGCTCCAGCTCCGGGGGCTGCAAAAGCACCATCACCAGCCAGAAGATGCCCATCGCCAGTATCGCCAGAAGCACCGACAGCACGCGCCACACCACGCGCGAGGCGCTGCCGCGCGGCGCGTCGCCCTCCATCAGCTCCGCCTCCAGCCCGCGATACACCGCGCCGGGGTCGGGCACCTCCGAGGCGTGCTCGGCCAGCCAGGCGCGGGCGCTGCGGCAGGCGCGGCTCTCGGCGCGCGCCCTCTCCCGCGGCGGGAGCCTGCGCTTGAGCCGCCGCTCAAAGCGCGTGAGCACGTCGCGCACCTGCGCCTGCGGCGCGCCGGTCAGATAGGCGATGTCGCGGTTTCGCAGCGCGCAGCCGTAGCGGAGGATCAGCATGCGGCGCGCCTCCCGGCCCTCCTGCGAGGCGAGCTGGAGCACCACGTCGCCCGGCGCGCCGTCGATCGCGTCCTGACAAAAGCCGTCCCAGGTCGGCTCGGCGTCGTCGATGAGCCGCGCCTGCTCCAGCGCCACGGTGCGCACCGTCGCGCGCACAGCGTCGCGCAGGCCGCTTCGGCTGTGCGGCACGCCCCGGCGGTAGCACAGCAGCAGCGCGCTCTGCACCGCGTACTCGGCCAGCTCATAGTTGCCGCAGATGGCGTGCGCCATGTTGAACGCCTCGCGGTAGTGCGGGCTGACGCGCCGGAAAAACGCGCGCAGGTCGTCCGTGCGGATCGTGGTATTGGTAGCCATGCGTCATTCTCCCAGCGCGGCCAGGCGGTCGTTCACCGGCCGCGCGCGCTCATAGATCATCGCGTAGAGCGGGTACAGCTCCCGATAGGTCTCCCGCCAGGCGGGGTTGACCGCGTGCGCCGAGCGCGAGCGCACCACCTCCGCCGCCTTGGCGTAGCTCTCAAACAGCCCCACGCCCACGCCCGCGGTGATGGCCGCGCCCAGCGACGTGGTCTCCCCGGGCGACATGTGCACCTGCACCGGCAGGTCGTACACCGCCGCGAGTATGTCCGGCCACAGGCCGCTGCGCGCGCCGCCGCCGGTGAACATCATGTTCTTCATCGGCCCCGCGCACTCGGCGATGATCTCCCTGCACGCGTTGAGCGCGTAGGCCACGCCCTCGTAGACCGCGCGGGAGATGTGCCGCCGGTCGTGATAGAGCGTAAAGCCCATCAGCACGCCGCGCGTGTTGGTGTCCCAGTAGGGCGTGCGCCAGCCCATCAGCGTGGGCAAGAACAAAACGCCCTCGGCCCCGGGCGGGGACTGGCGCGCCATGTTCTCGATGCGGGAGATGTCCGAAAGCTCCCTTGCGTCCGCGCCGCCGAGCAGGTTCGTGCGCGCCCAGTCGAACGCCGCCGCGCCGCACTGCACCGTGCCGCACACATGGCAGCTCTTGCCGTCCATGTCCAGAAAGTTGAATATGCGCATCTCGGGGTCGAGCACGGGCCGGCCGGTCATCTGCGAGACCCAGGCGGAGGAGCCTATGTAGGTGTAGCTCGAGCCCTCCTCGGACAGCCCCGCGCCGCGCCCCGTACACGCGCCGTCGCCGCCGCCGACGGCCACCGGCGTTCCGGCGATCAGCCCGGTCTTCCGGTAGACCTCGCGGGTGATCTTTCCGCGCACGTCGTGCCCCGGCAGTATGCGCGGCATCTGCTCCGGGGACAGGCCGAGCGTTTTGAGAAGCTCCTCCGCCCACGCGCCGCGCTCTATGTCCAGCGCGATGGTCAGCGAGGCGTCGGAGTAGTCGGTATTTCCAAAGCGCCCGGTCAGGTGGCCGTAGAGGTAGTCCTTGGTGTTGAGCCACCAGCGCGTCTTGCG
>DXVG01000003.1 GCA_019409045.1 Clostridiales bacterium
TCCAGGACCTGGTCGAGGGCGTGCTGATCAAGGAAGGCTACGTCCGCACGGCAAAGGCCTACATCCTCTACCGGGCGGAGCGCACCCGCGCGCGCGATATGCAGACGCGCCTGATGAAGATCTACGAGGACATCACCTACAAGCCGGCCAAGGACTCCGACATCAAGCGCGAGAACGCGAACATCAACGGCGACACGGCCATGGGCATGATGCTGCGCTACGGCTCCGAGGGCGCTAAGCAGTTCAACGACATGTACGTCCTCAAGCCCGAGCACGCGCAGGCCCACCGCGAGGGCGACATCCACATCCACGACATGGACTTCCTGACGCTGACGACGACCTGTTGCCAGATCGACCTGCTCAAGCTCTTCCAGGGCGGGTTCTGCACGGGCCACGGCACGCTGCGCGAGCCGAACGACATCTCCAGCTATTCGGCGCTGGCGTGCATCGCGGTGCAGAGCAACCAGAACGACCAGCACGGCGGACAGTCCATCGTCAACTTCGACTACGGCCTGGCCCCGGGCGTCAAGAAGACCTTCCGCAAGCGCTACCGCGACAACGTCATCCGCGGCCTGGAGCTGATGGAGGGCGACGGCAAGGACTACGAGGCCATGGAGCGCGAGACCATGGACGCCCTGGCCAAGGAGGGCCTGCACCCGGAGCTCGGCGGCAGCGACGACTACCTCCGCCGGGAGAAGGAGCTGCTGACGGCCAAGGGCCTGGACGCGGACCTTGTCGACAAGGTGCAGAAGTTTGCCTGCACCCACGCCGAGAAGGAGACGGACCGCGCCACCTACCAGGCCATGGAGGCGCTGATCCACAACCTGAACACCATGCACTCCCGCGCGGGCGCGCAGATCCCCTTCTCGTCCATCAACTACGGCATGGACACTTCGCCCGAGGGCCGCATGGTCATGCGCAACGTGCTCCTGGCCACGGAGGCGGGCCTGGGCAACGGCGAGACGCCCATCTTCCCCATCCAGATCTTCCGCGTCAAGGAGGGCGTAAACTACAACCCCGGCGAGCCGAACTACGACCTGTTCAAGCTGGCGATGCGCTGCTCGGCAAAGCGCCTGTTCCCGAACTTCTCGTTCCAGGACGCGCCGTTCAACCTCCAGTACTACAAGGAAGGTCATCCGGAGACGGAGATCGCCTACATGGGCTGCCGCACGCGCGTAATGGCCAACGTGCATGACCCCGAGAAGGCCATCTCCAACGGCCGCGGCAACCTGAGCTTTACCACCATCAACCTGCCGCGCCTGGCGATCAAGGCCAACCACAACGTCGAGCAGTTCTTCGAGGGGCTCGACCGCATGATCGACCTGTGCATCGACCAGCTGTTTGAACGCTTCGAGATCCAGGCCCGCAAGTGCGTGCGCAACTTCCCCTTCCTGATGGGGCAGGGCGTGTGGCTCGACAGCGAGAAGCTCGGCTGGAACGAGGAGGTGCGCGAGGTGCTCAAGCATGGCACGCTCTCCATCGGCTTTATCGGCCTTGCCGAGACGCTCAAGGCGCTGGTGGGCGCGCATCACGGCGAGAGCGAGCTTGCGCGCAACCTGGGGCTTGAGATCATCACCTACATGCGCCGCCGCTGCGACGAGGCGAGCCAGAAGACGGGCATGAACGTGACGCTGCTGGCCACGCCCGCGGAGGGCCTCTCCGGCCGCTTCGTCAAGATCGACCGCAGGCTGTTCGGCGAAATCCCCGGCGTGACCGACCGCGAATACTACACCAACAGCTTCCATGTGCCGGTGTACTACAACATAGGCGCCGTGGACAAGATCAAGATCGAGGCGCCCTATCACGCGCTGACCAACGCGGGCCACATCTCCTATGTGGAGCTGGACGGCGATACCACGCAGAACCTCGAGGCCTTTGAGAAGATCGTGCGCGTGATGAAGGAGAGCGGCGTGGGCTACGGCTCGATCAACCATCCGGTAGACCGCGACCCCGTGTGCGGCTACAACGGCATCATCGGCGACACCTGCCCCAACTGCGGCCGCTCGGAAGAGGATCACCCCTTTGAGCGCATCCGCCGCATCACCGGGTATCTGGTGGGCACGCTCAACCGCTTCAACAACGCCAAGCGCGCAGAGGAGCACGACCGCGTAAAGCACGGCCTGTAATCCCCCGAAGTGCGCATCTTCAAAGGGCAGAAACCACCTCCGCATGTCCGGCGGAGGTGGTTTTTTGCGCTTGGGAGGCTCGCCCGCGCGCGTCAGGCGTCGCCCTTTGCGTAGCGCTGCCGGTATTCGCGGGGCGTCATGTGGAAAAAGCGGCGGAACATCTGGCCGTAGTGGCTCTGGCTGTTGAAGCCGACGTCGAAGCAGATCTCCGCGATGGACTTGTCCGTGTCCAGCAAAAGCTGCGCGGACATGGAGGCTCGGTAGCGCAAAAGGTAGGCCGTGGGCGTGACGCCCAGCGTGCTTTTGAACGCGCGCAGGCACTCGCGCTCGCCGACGTTCGCCGCGGCGGCGATGTCGGCAAGCTGTATCGGCTCCGCGTAGTGCAGGTGGATGAAGTCCAGCATGTTCTTCGCGCGCTCCTCCGACAGCGCGGACGCGCCCTCGTACTCGCGCATGGCGGCGCGCATGTTGCGCACGATGTGCCACAGGCACTCTGTCAGGCGCGCGCGCACCAGCAGCTCGAAGCCGTACTTTCCTTCATCATATATGAGGAACGCCTCGCGCAGGCACTGCAAAACGCTCTTCTGCCAGTCCACCTCCGGGCTGAGCCGCACGATCTTGACCGCGCCCGAGCGGATCAGCGGCACGACGTAGCGGCGGGAAAACACGCTGTCCTCGCGCCCGGCGACCATGCTGTGATCCAGGACCAGCGAGATCATGCGGCAGCCCTCGTCGCCCACGATGTCGAAGGCGTGCAGCGCCTCGGCGTTGATGAACATGCCCTCCCCCTTCTTCAGCACGAACGCGCCCGAGCCGAAGCGCACGCGCGCAGAGCCGCCCACCACCATGCTCAGCTCGATCTCCTCGCGCCAATGCCAGGAAATCATCTTGGCGGGATACAAGGCTATATCCGTGAAATATGCGCCACACGGAAAGCCCGGGGTTCCGCAGACCGCGGCCTCTCTTCGGTCTGGAGAGAGCGTCAGAGATGTTTTTTGCTGCATAACGATCTCCGTTTCTTTGTCGGTATTCTTATAATTGTCGGCGGCTTTCGGATAGAATTACCCCCGCAAATCGAGTATGATATAGCCACAGGGACAGAAACGAACCTTAGGAGGGATGTTCCATGAAACTGTTCAATATTCACAATACCGAGAGCTTCTACAAGGTGATCGACTCCTGCAAGGCTCCCGTTCTGGTTACCGCCTCTGACGGACGTACGGAGGATTTCCGCAACAACGCGCTGCTTCGTGAGGTCGCGGAGACCGCCTCGCAGGGAAACGGCATTTCTGAGATCGAGCTGCACACCTCCTGCCCCGAGGACACCATGCGCCTGCTCGACTACCTGACCTACGGCTACACTGGGGCAATTTCCGCAAAGAAGTCCGCATAATGCAGTGTGAAGAATCGAAATACTAAAGCGCCCGGAGAAGTCCCTGCCGGGCGCGCAGTTTTTTTGGCGCCGGAGCCGCGATAGGATCGCGCGCTTCGGCGCCTTTGCGTTCAGCCGAACACCGCCAGATTGTCCAGCACCAATATCAGCGCCAGATGCGCCGGATAGAACAGGTAGAACACCCACTTGTTCAGCCGGATGCGCGTGTTCGTGCGCACATAGATCAGCGGCAGCGCCAGCACGGCGAACATCTGCGAGCCGAAGCGCACGCCAAACAGCTCGTACCCCGTGCCCTGAAGCCCCCACCAGATCATATATCCCGCCACCAGCGGCACGCAGAGCAATGGCGTCTGGCAGGTGAGGAAGAACAGAAGCATCAGAACGATGCCGCGGAAACCATAGTCGAGCCGCCCCTCCACGAGCCATATAAACAGCAGCATCGCCGCGGTGAGCACCAGGTGCCTGTCGCGGATCGTCCACAGGAGGATCAGGCCCAGCGCCAGCGAGAGCAGTATGCTCGGGTCGTGCCAGCTCTCCACATAGAAGTTCAGCGCCGCGCCGACGGGATTGTCCGCAAAGGACACCGCGTACATCGCGGGGGTGGTGTGGTGCATGGCCACGGCGTAGAGCGGCTGCGACACAAGCGCCAGCAGCACGATGCGCGTGACGTAGCGCAGCATGTCGTGCGTATAGACGCAGCCCACGGTCAGGCAGTACGCATAGATCGGAAAGGCGATGCGGCCGATCAGCCGCATGACGCGATACTGCGGAAAGATGACCGCGCCCAGGTGATCTATGAGCATAGTGACCATGGCGATGAGCTTCAAAAAGCTCGTGTCCGTGTTCAGGCGGACGTTCATGCCCTCAAACGGCCAGGGTATGCTCAGATTTCCCTTCTTCGCCATCTGCTCACCCAAGCGCCCGAACGGCCAGCAGGAGGGAGCCCTTCGCGCCGCTGTTGTCGCCCAGCGCCGGGGGCACGATGTACTCATCGATGCGCTCGAGCACCGACGGATGCGCCACATAGCCGCCGAGCATCTCCAGCGTGCGCCTGCGCACCATCGGGAACAGGTGGAGCTGGTGCATCACGCCGCCGCCGAGCACGATGCGCTCCGGCGAGAGCGTGAGTATCGTGCTCACGCACATCTGCGCGAGGTATTCGGCCTCGATCGTCCATGCGATGTGCTCCGGCGCAAGTTCGCGCGCGGGAACGCCCCATCGCTTCTCCATGGCCTTTCCGCAGGCCAGCCCCTCCAGACAGCCGTCGTGATACGGGCAAAAACCGTGCGGCGCGGGGTCCTGCGGGTGCGGCCGCATGAGCACATGCCCCATCTCCGGGTGTACCAGGCCGTGCAGCAGCATGCCGCGGTAGTAGTAGCCGCCGCCGATGCCCGTGCCGATGGTGTAGTACACCAGCGAATCCAGCCCGCGCCCGGCGCCGAGCAGCGCCTCGCCCAGCGCGGCGCCGTTTACGTCGGTGTCGATGCCCACGGGCACGCCCAGCGCCTCCATCAGCCGCGCGCGAAGCGGCGCGTCGCGCCAGCCGGGCTTGGGGGTGGTGGTGATGTTTCCGTATGTAGGCGAATCCTCGTTCAGGTCGAGCGGGCCAAAGCAGCTCACGCCCAGCGCCTCGATCCCCCTGCCCCTGAAAAAGCCCACGATGTCCGCGATCGTCGGTTCCTGCTCGCGCGTCGGAAAGCTGGCGCGCTCGAGTATCTCGCCGTTTTCATCGCCCAGGGCGCAGACCATCTTGGTGCCTCCGGCCTCCAGTGCTCCCAGCAGCATGGTCATCCCTCCGTTTCGGTTTTCGCTGTTACTATCATATACTTTTCCGACGGATTCGTCAACCGAAAAATGACCCGGCGCAGCGTGCGCCGGGCCTCTCACGGCTTTGCCTTCGGCTTGAAGATCAGCGCATTGAGAAGGCCGAAGAACACCGCCGCCGCGATGCCCGCGGCCGTGCGCGTCACCCCGCCGGAGAGCGCGCCCAGTATGCCGTAGCTGTTCACGGCCTCGATCGCGCCCATGGCAAGGGAATATCCAAAGCCCGTCAGCGGCACGGTCGCGCCTGCGCCGGCGAAGTCCACCAGCGGCTTGTATAGCCCCAGCGCCGTGAGCGCGACGCCCGATGTGACAAACAGCACCAGTATGCGCGCGTTGGTCAGCTTTGTGGTCTGGATCAGCACCTGGCCCACCGTGCAGATCAGCCCGCCGACCACAAACGCCTTGACAAAGCTCCACAACACTTCCATTTACTTCACCTCCAGCCGCGCGGCGTAGGCGATGCCCGGAATGGACTCGGCCTGCTGCGTGCTGGTCGGGCTGAGCATCGCGCCCGAGCCGATCACCAGCACGCGCGCAAGCTCGCCGCGCTCCATGCGCTTCATCAGCCACCCGCACGTCACCGCCGCGACGCAGCCGCAGCCGCTGCCGCCCGCGTGCGTGTCCTGCTCCTGGAAAAACAGGGACGCGCCGCAGTCCACCAGCTTTTCCGGCGGGATGGGCCTGCCCGCGCGCTCCGCCAGCGCCAGCAGTATATCCCGCCCGATCCAGCCGAGGTCCCCGGTGGCGATGAGGTCGAAGTCCTCCGCCGAGGCGCCCGTGTCGTCCAGGTGCGCAAGCAGCGTAGAGAGCACCGCCGGGGCCATGGCCGCGCCCATGTGGTTGGCGTCCTTGATCGCGTAGTCCTCGATGCGGCCGAGCGTGCCCGCGGTGACGCGCAGGCCGCTTTGCGCATCGTCGCGCAGCAGCGCGCAGCCCGCCGCCGTCGCCGTCCACTGCGCAGAGGGCGGGCGCTGCGTGCCCATCTCCAGCGGGTAGCGAAACTGCCGCTCCGCCGTGCAGAAGTGGCTGGACGCGGCGCACAGCGCGTTGTCGAGCTCCCCCGCGCTGATGAGCGCCGAGGCGAGCACGAGCCCCTCCACGAACGTGGAGCACGCGCCGTACAGCCCCACAAACGGCAGGCCCAGCGCGCGCGCGGCAAAGCCGGTGGCGATGATCTGGTTGTTGAGGTCGCCCGAGAAGAACGCGCGCACCTCCTCCCGCGCAAGGCCGCCGTCGCGCATGGCGCGCTGCGCGCAGCGCCGGAGCATCTCGCTCTCCCCCAGCTCCCAGGTCTTCTGGCTGAACAGGTCGTCCTGCGAGGCCTCGTCAAAAAACTCCGCGAGCGGCCCCTTGCTCTCCTTGGGGCCGACGATGGAGGCGTGCGCCGCCACGCGCGGCGCTCGCTCGTAGATAAACGTCTGACCGCGCCCGCTCATAAAAACAGCTCCCTTGCAAGCCAGTACAGAACGCCCACGACCACCGACGCGCTGATGCCGTAGGTCAGCACCGGCCCAGCCACCTGAAACAGGCGCGCGCCCAACCCGAGCACCATGCCCTCGCGGCGAAACTCGAGGGCGGGCGCGGCCACGGAATTGGCAAAGCCCGTGATGGGCACCACGGAGCCCGCCCCGGCGTACTTGCCGATGCGGTCGTACACGCCGATGCCTGTGAGCGTCGTGCCCAGAAAGATGAGCGCGCAGCTCGTGAACATCGGCGCGGTCAGCTCCCCCAGCTCCAGCGACTGCGCCAGCATCGTAAGCGCCTGTCCGATCGCACAGATCAGCCCGCCGACCCAGAACGCGCGCACGCAGCCGCGAACGTGACGCGAGCCGGGGGTCAGTTCGTTGACGAGGCGCTCGTATTGCCGGTCTCGGGGCGACTTTTTGTCGTTCATGCATCTTCCTCCCTTGCGCGCACGGCGATGTCGGCGCGGCGCGCACACATGCGCGTCTCCCGGTCGCCGGGCCTCGGCTGGTACTCCAGCGCGTGAATGGGGACGCCCTGCCGGGCCTTCGAATCGTCAGGCACGGCCGCTCACCGCCTTCGCGCGCACGAATGTCGCGCCGTCATAGGCGGGCTCCGGCGCGCGCTGCGGCGCGGCGATGAGCATCGCCGCGAGCACCGCCAGCGCCCACAAAAGCAGCAGCCAGCGGCCGAGCCGAGCGCGTCTGTTGCCTTTTTGCATGTCCATCCCTCCGCGCATAGTGTTTGCAGATGTTGCGCATTTATGCGTTCCGCCGATAAAGCGCGATGCGCCTGTCGCGCAAAGCGCGGCGACGCGGACGCAGGCGAGAGCGTTCGCGCCCGCGCCGCGCGCGAAGGCACAAAAAAACCGCCTCGACGAGGCGGGATACTTGCGTCTGCACGCATAAAATGATTGACTGATATGCATTTTTCGGCGCATCGCCAAAACGCGATGCCCCGGGAAGTCTCTTCTCAAAAACGGACCCGCCGCCGGACAGACCACGGCCGCCGGAGCTCCTCCCGCAAGTGCGCTTACGCTTTGGGCTCTTTGACCATAAAGCAGGCGCATCCGGCGAGAAGGGCCAGAACGCCGCTGACGAGCCATATCGTCGTATAGCTGCCGGTGGCTGTGATGCTGATCCCTCCCAGCCATGCACTGAAAAAGCTCCCCAGCTGATGAGAGACAAGCAGTATCCCAAACAGCGTCCCGAGGGAGGCGGCTCCAAAGAGTTTTCCCGTCATGCCGGATACAGGGGGCACCGTGGCCGCGCCGGTCAGGCCCAACAACAGCGAGAACGCGGCGAAAGCGGGGACTGTCTTGGGCATGAGCAAAAAACCGCCGATGATGAAAATCCGGGAAGTGAAGGTGACACCGGCCACCCACTTCATTGGAAAGCGGCTCCCCAGCGCGCCCGTGATGACCGAGCCGAGCATGGTGGTCATCCCGTAAAGGGAAAACAAGTAGGATGCGGTGCTGTCGGCAATGCCTTCGGAGGTCATATTGGAGAACAGATGCGTTTCGATGATGGCCATGTGAAAGCCGCAGGTGAAAAAGGCGAACAGGAGCAGAGCATAGGACCTGTTGGAAAAAGCGGTTTTGAGCATTTGGCCGACGCGGACCGCTCCGCCTTTTTCCGCCGCATCGGCTTGCTTTGCCCGCGACAGCCAGATGGAGACCGGAATCAGGCAGATGACGGGAGCGGCCAGGGCAATCATGCAACCCCGGAGGCCGGAGATCTCCAGCATCCGATGGATGAGGGGAGGCAGCACGACGCTCCCCATGCCGCTGCCGGCGCTGACGACGCCGGAAACCGTCGCGGCCGTCTTCTGTCCCAGAATCGGCGTGATCGTACCCATGATGATGCCAAAGGACAACGCGCCAAGGCCGGCAGGCATTAAAAAGCCAAAGAAGAGCATCAGGCTCCACAGGTCATGGCAGGCGGGGGTCATGAGCAAACCGGCCGCCACCAAAATCGTCCCAAGGCAGAGGACAAAACCATTGGATCTTTTCACCGCCAGGACGCCAAATACCGGCTGCATGACGCCGAACATCAGCTGCGCCACCGCGACCGCGAGGCTGACCGAGTCGTAGGCAAGGCCGCTGCTTTCCATGATCCCGCCCAACATGATCCCATAGTTGGAGCGAATCCCGCCGTTGACCGCATAAATCAAGCAGGCGGCCATGGCGACAAACAGGAGCCTGAGCCGATTCTCTCTTTTCTCCATTGTCATCTGTGCATCACGATCCCCTTTGTAATGCGGTCAAGGGGGTTCCTCGCCCCGCGAATCGCAACGCCGACGAGGTCGAGCTCCGACGTGCGGCGCTTCATGATCTGCGCCCGATTGTCCGCATCGTTGTAAGTGGAAAAGAGTTCTTTTGTATAGATGGATACCGCCATGCCCCTTTCCGTCGCTTTTTTGCATGACCTCGGAGAGCTTTTCGGGGCCCGCGGACAGTATGACGATCGGCTGTTGGGACATCGGCAGGTATTTCATGCCGTCCGCGTCCACATAAGCGTCCCCGACGATATGCTGCGTTCCGGCAATGCCGCTGATCAGAAAAGCGGTCACATTCAACTCCTGCCAGGGCTCCAGTCCCTCCCGAAGGATGACCTTGATCTTTGTATCAAATTCCATTGGGCCCCTCCTTGAAATCGCAAGCGTTTTGTTGTATTATAAACCCGAACGCATGTGCAATCAAATTGAAAGTATCGAAGATATATTCAATGAAATTGAATGAGCGAAGGATGCGCAGTATGGAGCTGAAATGCCTTGTCACCGTCAAAAAAGTGATCGAGACCGGCAGCTATCAGAAGGCCGCGGCGGCCTTGAACTATGCGCAGTCCACCATCACATTTCAGGTCCGGCAGCTGGAGCAGGAATTCGGGGCGCAGCTGTTTGAGCGGAGCGGCGGCAGAATGGTGCTGACGCAAGCTGGAAATGAGCTGTTGCCACTGATTGATAAGGTGCTCTACAGCGTCGATGCGCTGCATACCTATTGCAGGCAGCGGGATGGGCTTCAGGGGGCGTTGACGATTGCCGCCCCGGAATCTCTGGTGACGTATCAGCTTCAGGCAGTGCTGGGAAGGTTCAAGGAAAAGGCGCCAAACGTCAGGCTGCGCCTGAAATGCATGAACTGCTTTGCCATCCATGACATGCTGTGCGGCAGCGATGTGGATATTGCCATCCATTATGATGTGGGGACGTATCCAAAGAGCGTTGCCGTCGCTCCGCTCAAGCGCTTTTCGCTCGTGCTGATCGGCTCTCCGCGGCTCTCGGCAGGCGAGCGCGATTTCATCACACAGGGACAGGTAAAGCAGCTTTGCAACATACAAAACGACCCCGATGCGGCGTCGCTCAAGATGTTCCAGCAGTATATGCGCACTAAGTCGATCCGCCTGGAGAACAGCCTGGAGGTATGGAGCATCGAGGCCATCAAGCGAAGCGTCATGAGCAATCTGGGCATAGCGTTTCTTCCGAGGTTTACGGTTGAAAGCGAACTGAATTCGGGCGAGCTGATCGAGCTGCCGACCGACATCGAGAAGCCGGAAATGACCGCCATCTGCGCGCATCAGAAGGGGCGCCGGAAAAGCCCCGCCATGGAGCTGTTTTTGCAGATTCTCTCGGAGGAATTTTCGCCGGGGAAAGCTGCGCCCGAGTAGTCAAAAGCGCGGCCTGCGCGCGGGCGGGGAGAAGGATTGATTTACCGAAAATGCAAAAGATTTGCGTCATCAATGCGCAAAAAGAAGGGCCCCGACATCGCATCCATGTCGGGGTCCCTTGGTGGAGCGGTAGACGAGACTCGGACTCGCGACCTCCACCTTGGCAAGGTGGCGCTCTACCAACTGAGCTACTACCGCATGCGCTTTGGAGCGGGTGATGGGAATCGAACCCACGTAGCCAGCTTGGAAGGCTGGAACTCTACCATTGAGTTACACCCGCAGATTGGAGCGGTAGACGAGACTCGGACTCGCGACCTCCACCTTGGCAAGGTGGCGCTCTACCAACTGAGCTACTACCGCAAAGCAAAATACATTATAGCACATTTCGCGCCCGAAGGCAAGCCCTGATTTGAAAAAAACTGGTGCGGGCGAAGAGACTCGAACTCATACGCCTAAGGCACCAGATCCTAAATCTGGCGCGTCTGCCATTCCGCCACGCCCGCACGTCCAGAATCGCAGGGCTTCCAACTCTGAACAGGATCAGGACGTTCTATATTATACGTTCCCCCTCCGGATTTGTCAAGGGGGGATTTCGCCCTCTACCAGGGGCCAAAAATCGCGCCTGTAAAGGTTTACAGGCGCGATCGGAACGGGCCGGTCGCCTTTCAGCGCCCCGGCGGGATGTGTCTGTCCTCCCTTCAGAGACGACCTCAGCGGGCGATCGAACCATCCATCTCCTCGAGCTTGCGGACCTTTACATGGAACGTCGGGTCCGTGGAGAAGCGCGCGTCCAGAAATGCCTTGACCAGATCGTAAGCCAGCAACTCCCCGACGATCCACTGCCCCATGCACATCACCTGCACGTCGTCATGTTCAACAGACTGGTGAGCGGAATAATAATCATGCACGACCGAGGCGCGAATGCCAGGAATTTTATTGCAGGCAATGGCCGCGCCGATGCCGCTTCCACAGCACATGATCGCGCGATCGGCCTCGCCGCTGAGGATCGAAGCGCAGACTTTCTTGGCCACGTCCGGAAAATCTACCGGCGTATGATCATATGCGCCATGGTCTACAACCTCGTGCCCCAGCCCCTTAAGATAGGGAATCAGCATCGCCTTCAGTTCTACTCCACAATGGTCTCCACCGATCGAAATTCTCATGTCACTTGCTCCTTTGCTTGATTTTTTACCCAATCATGCTATAATGATTGCAAGGCAACGTTTTCTGAAACGTTTTCTTGCACCGGACACAGTTACATCCTACACCAGGAAAGGGACATTATGCCGAACGTAACCATCAAGGCAGTCGCCCGTGATGCGGGCGTATCCATCGCCACCGTTTCCCGCGTGCTGAACAAGAACTATACGGTCAGTCCTGAGCTGCAGGAGCGCGTGCAGCGCTCCATCGAAAAGCTGCAGTACTATCCCAATTCCGTCGCGCGCAGCCTGAAAAACGACAGCACGCACTCGATCGGCCTGATCGTGTCGGACATTTCAAACGATTACTTTTGCGCTCTGGCGCGCTCCGTCGAGGACATCATCATGCGCCAGAACTACAATCTGATCGTTTGCAGCACAGACAGCCAGCACGAAAAAGAGCTTTCTTACATGCATCTGCTCCTCGGGAAAAAGGTGGATGGTCTCATCATCAACACTTCCGGCAACAACGACGCTCTGATCTCCGCCTCGAGTCGAGACATCCCCATCGTCCTGTGCGGCCGAAAGGTCAACGACCCGAGCTTTCGAGGCGACTTCGTCGACAGCGACAACCAGACCGGCAGCTATATGCTCACGCGCCACGTCATCGAAAAGGGCCACCGGCGCATCGCCATCATCAACGGCCAGATGACGGTCAGCTCTGCACGCGAACGGCTCGCGGGCTTTGCGCAGGCCATGCAGACCATCGGCGTCGATGCCGATGAATCGTACCGCTACTACATCGAAGGCAACTTCAATCAGTTTAACAGCGGATACGACGCAGCACGTCAGTTGATGCAGATGGATGATCCGCCCACCGCCATCATCGCCATGAACAACCTGCTATGCACCGGGGCACTGCGCTACTGCCACGATCACGGCGTTCTGATCCCGCAGGACGTTTCCCTGTGCAGCTATGGCCGCATACAAAACTCCGAGCTTCTGTATGTAGAGCCGAGCTACATCGTCATGGACCCATTCATCCTTGGTCGGCGCATCGGCGAACAGATGCTCGAACGCCTCGCATCCAAAAACGAGCTCGCCAATCAGGAGATTCGCTTTTCTGCGACGCTTGTTGAAGGCAGCGGCGTCTGTCCGCCAAAGTCGTAACGCGCGCCCGCGGCTACGCTTTCTTCTTGCGCTTGCCCAGATACGCCTCTTTTACGCGCTCATCCTGCGCCAGATCGCGCGAATCGCCATGAAGCGCAATGTTGCCACGCTCAATGATATATGCGCGGTTGGACACCTTCAGCGCGAGCGTGGCATTTTGCTCGACCAGCAAAACAGGCGTTCCGGCGCGGTTGATCTCTACGATCTTCTCGAACAGCTCCTCGATGATGATCGGCGCAAGGCCCATGGAAGGCTCGTCCAGCATCAGTATCTTCGGATGCCCCATCATCGCGCGGCCGATGGCCAGCATCTGCTGTTCGCCGCCGCTCAAGCTCCATGCCAGCTGCTTTCTGCGCTCGCGCAGTCGCGGGAACAGGTCGTACACGCCCTCTATGTCCGCGCGGTTATCTCCCGCGAGCACGCGCATGCCGCGCCAGGCGACCGTGCCCACCAGCAGGTTCTCCTCCACGCTCAGGCCGGGAAATACATGCCGTCCCTCGGGCACCTGCACAAGTCCGCTTCGAGAAATCGCGTGGGGCTTGAGGTGCGTCACTTCCTTATCGCCAAAGTGGATGCTCCCGGAGTTGATGGTGACGTGGCCGGAGATGGCGTTCAGAAGCGTGGTCTTCCCCGCGCCGTTGGCGCCGATGAGCGCGACGATCTCCTGGTCGTCCACGGTCAGGTCCATGCCATGCAGTATTTCGATGTGCCCGTAGGAGGCCTTCAGCGCTTCAATTCTCAGCATTCTCGTTTCCTCCCAAATAGGCATCTATCACGGCCTGATCGTCCTGTATCTCCTCCGGCGTGCCGGTGGCGATCTGATGCCCGAAGTTCAGGACGGTGATGCGGTCGCAGACGCTCATCACAAGGTCCATGGAGTGCTCGATCAGCAGCACGGGGATGTTTCGCTTCACCTCGAGGTTCATGAGGTTGACGATGTACTCCATCTCCCGGTTGTTCAGACCGGCTGCCGGTTCGTCCAGAAGCAGGACTTCCGGCTCGCTCAGTATGGCGCGCACGATCTCTAGCAGCTTCTGCTGTCCGTAGGAGAGCTTCGTAATAGAGCCATGCAGGTTCAGGTTGCTCAGGCCCGCCGCCTCAAGTATCTCCGGCAGCTTCGTCGGGGAGCTGCGCTCGCTGCGCCGTCCCTCCCGCTTGGCCAAATCCACACCGAGCATGATGTTTTCATACACGCTGCAGCGGTTGAGCAGGCGCGGATGCTGAAATGTGCGGGCAATGCCGAGCCGCGCGCGGTTGTGCGTGCTCATTTTGGTGATGTCTCTTCCCTTGAAGCGTATCTCGCCCCGATCTGCGGAGTAGATGCCGGTGATGAGGTTGATCAACGTGCTCTTGCCCGCGCCGTTGGGCCCGATCAGGCCGAGTATTTCGCCGCCGTAAAACTCTAGGTTTACATCCTCCGCCGCGATGACGCCGCCGAAGTTTTTATACACATTCTTTAGCGTCATGACGGGCGTTGCGCTTTTCGACAATCCGCTCATACAGTGCCTTCCCTCCTCCCAGTATGCCTTCGGGCTGAACAATCATGAGAATCATAATGCCCACGCCGTAGATGAGCTGCATGTAGTTCTGCAAGGGACGCACCCACTCCTGAAGCAGGGAAATGATGAGCGTACCAATTATCGCGCCGGTCCAATTGACAGTTCCGCCCAGCATGATCATGATAAGGTACATGGTCGATTGCTGGTATGTGAAGCTCTGATAGCTCAGATAACCGGAAAGATATGCGTACAGAGAACCAGCCGCGCCGCAGAGCGCCCCGGAAATGGCAAAGGCGAGGCTCTTGGTCAGCAGGCTGTTTACGCCCATGCAATTGGCCGCCATTTCATTGTCGCGGATCGCCATGAAGGAGCGGCCGAGCGCGGATCGCGACAACACGCACATCAACAGGCTTGCAACGATGCACACCACGAAAATCATCAAAAACTTGGACGTCTCCGTGCTGAATTCATAGCCGAACACCGAAAAACAGGCGATGTTCTGAAAGCCCATGGCGCCGCCCGTCACGTCCACCCAGTTCATGAACAGGCCGTTGAGGATGGTCATCAGGCCGACCGAGGCAAAGGTAAAGTAATACTGCCGCAGCCGGAAAAACGCAAATCCCAGAATAAACGCCATCAGCGCCGTACCGGCTACGCTCAACACGAAGGACAATGTGGGGTTCATGCCCAGTTTCATTGTAAAGTTCGCCGTAAAGTACGCGCCGACGCCCCAGAGACCGGCCTGCGCAAACGAGTTTTGACCGCACATTCCCAACAGAACATACACGCTCAGCACGCACAGATATGTGACCATCGCCACATTCAGCACGCGCAGCATATAGCTGTCGGTCGAGCGCGGGATGACCAGCGCCGTCAGAACCAGTATCAGCAGTATGACGCCAGCCTTTAGAAAAGTGCGCTTTGTATTCTTCATCGTCGTCACCTCACGCCTTTTCCTGTATCCTGTCGCCAAAGATGCCCTGCGGGCGGAACATGAGCATGATGACCAGGGCGACGTAGATGATCACCATCTGATATGTCGTAGAGATGTACGCGCCGCCAAAGGATTCAACCAATCCGACGATCAAGCCGCCCAAGATGGCGCCGGGAACGCTTCCGAACCCGCCGATGACGATCGCCGCAAACGCCTTTGCGCCCGATGTGACGCCCATGGTGTTGTTCAGGAAGAACAGCGGCGCAAGCAGCATGCCGCCGATGCCGGTAATGATTGCGCTCAGGGCAAACGTCATGCCGATGGAGAGGATTACGGGGATGCCCGTGAGCGAGGCCATGTACTGATCCTGCGCGGTGGCCTGCATCACATGCCCGATGAACGTCTTTTCAAGCAGCACATACACGCCGACCATCATCAGCGCAGCGATGATGATGATGGCGATGTTCTGCCACTGCGTCGCCGCGGTGCCGATATGCGCGGTGCCGTCCGCCACTTTGTCCACCGTGAGCGGGATCGAGCCCCAGATCAGCCGCGCGCCCTCTTTGAGGACGATGGAGGCGCCCATGGCGCTGACGATGATCGCCTTTGTCTGCGCGCGGCGCAGCGGCCAGTAGGATGTGCGCATAAAGACCACGCCCAGCACGCCCATCATCAGCGCGGCCAACACGATTGATATGCCGATTGGGAGATTGAGCTGTCGATTGAACAGGTAGCAGAAATAGCCGCCCATCATCAGAAACTCGCCCTGCGCGAAGTTCATCACGCCCACAGAGCGGAAGATCAGAACCATGCCCATGGAGATCAGGCCATAGACAACGCCCATTGAAATGCCCGAGATCAACAGTTGTAAATTCATAGCATTTCTCCTCAGCTATATAAAAGGCGGCGGCTCCAGCCGCGCTGTGCATTCGTTGTTTACATGTATCCGATGGGGCCGGCAGGTTTATCTGCAAATCGCCGGCCCCGTTGCCTCCAGGCGGGCGCACGTTCATCTTTCAGCTCGCCCGCTGATGTACGGAACAGCCGTCGCCAGATGCGAGGCTTGCCCTGAGGGCGCGTTCCTGTCTACTGTCTGGCTCAGTCGATATTTTTCTCCGAGTAGAGCTCCTGAACAATCGTGGGAACCTGGTCAACGACCTGAACCAGCAGGCCGCCGCGGCCGCAGTCTCCATTCGTCCTGCAATCGTAGACGGTGATGGCTCCCTGATAATCCGAGATGGTGTTCATCGCATCGCGAATCGCCTCCCGATCCTCGACGCCGGCGCGGTTGATCGCCTCGCACACGACGTAGATGTGATCGTAGATCTGCGCGGCGGAGGAGGCGCAATCCTCACCGTAGCGCTCGGTGTACTTCTGAGAGAAGGCAGCGCCCTTCTCCGTGGTCGTGTTCGGCACCCAGGCGGCCGCACTGTAGGCGCTGTTGATGGCGTCGCCGGCCAGCTCGATGGTGATCGGGTCTCCGAAGGCGTTGGAGCCGAACACTTCCTGCTCCATGCCAAGGGCGACCTTCTGCTGCATGAAGATGGCGGCCTCCGTGTGCAGGCAGGCGACCACGATCGCCTCTACGCCCGCGTTCTGAATCTGCGCGAGGTGGGAGCTGAAGTCCTTGGTGCCGGTGGTGAAGGGCACGGTGATGGCGGGCTCGATGCCGTAGCTGGCGAGCGCCTCCGTAAAGAGCTCGGCCTGATTCGCGGAGGCCGTCTCCGTGTCATGCGCGATGGCGAAGGAGGTCAGGCCCAGTTCTTCGACAGCGTACTTCATCAGGGCGGCGCACAGCGTCTGGTCGCAGGCGCGCAGCTGGAACATCCACGGGTTCTCGTTGTTGCAAAGCTCCATGAGCGTGGGGCTGCTGCCCTGCGCAGTCGTCAGTATCTGCGCCTCAAGCGCGGAGCTGGAGATCGCGATATTGTCGTTGGAGCTGTTGGAGCCGATGATGGCGAGTATGTCATCGTCCGCGGCGAGCTTGCGGTAGGCGTTCACCGCGCCGACGTCTGTTCCCAGGGAGTCCTCGATTACAATCTCCAGCGGCTTGCCCAGCACGCCGCCGGCGGCGTTGATCTCCTCCTGCGCGATCTCGGCAGCATTGCGCCCGTACTCGCCCTCCAGGGCGCGATCGCCGGTGATGACCATGGCGATGCCGATTTTGATGGTGTCCTCAGCGCTTGCGCCGATCAGGGCGGTGGCCAGCAGCAGGGCCAGAACGGTGACCAGTATCTTCTTCATAATGGTTTCTCCTTTCAGTTTCTCTCATGTCGCCTTTTGTTCCAGTGGAATAGTAAACGTATTCTCGGCTTTTTGTTTCGCCTCCTTTTTGCCGAACCATTTTTGCGTTCTTATGCCAATAATTCACAACTTGCAGGGCGAAAACTATGATTATCGCCGAAAAAGCACGGGCATTTTTAGCAATAAATGTTGCAAATCGCGAGCAAGCCCGCCAGATGGATTAGTAAACGTTTCCTTGATGGGTATATTTTATCGCATGTGAGAACCTCTGTCAAGTGTTTTATTGGATTCATACGTCTAATTTTTGAAGGGCTTCCGCCTCATTGACGTCCCACAGCTCCAGATAGGACCTTGCGCCCTTCCAGAGGTAAGCGTCTCCCCGCGACAGGCGACAGTTTCGATCCGAAGCGCGAATCATGTCCATCTCCTCGTCTGTAAGCGGATCGGCAAGCACTGCCTGCAGGTTTGCCCGTATATTGTCGGGATTCGAGGAAAACGGGATCGGGATCTGTCCGCGCTGGAACGCCCACTTGATGCACACGACGCCCGGATGAACGCCATGCGCACGCGCGACGTGCACAACGGCCGGGTCCTCCATGTCCACAAAGTCCGTCGGCCTGCAGTTGCGCTCGGGCCTGCGGGGCGCGCCCATCGGGCTGTAGGCAACGGGCAGTATGTCATGGTCCAGGCAGAACTGGAACAACTCGCCCTGCTGAAAATTGGGATGTATCTCCATTTCGCAGATCGAGGGCTTGATCTGCGCGTCGCGCAAAAGCAGCTTCAATTTTGCGATGGTCACATTGGAAACGCCGATATGGCGAACCTTGCCGTCGAGAACGAGCTTTTCCATGGAGCGCCAGGTCTTCATAAACTCGCTGTGCCTGTAGGGCCGCGAATCCGGATCGTATACGCCTTCTGAGGCGCGCGGCGAAAGTGCGTTCGGAACCGGCCAGTGTATCAGATACGCATCCAACTGCGCAAGGCAAAGGTCGCGCATGGAGTTTTCGCAGGCCTGTTCCACCATTCCATGCTGTTCGTTGCGCAACTTGCTCAGAACAAACAGCTCCTCGCGGGGTATGCCCTCGCCAATCGCCTGTTTGAGCACTTCCCCGATTTGCGCCTCGTTGCCGTAAGCGGCCGCGCAATCCAGAAAGCGGTAGCCCTCCCGAAGTGCGGTGTGCACCGCGTCGGCCACCACTTCCGATGACAGCCGGGCGCTGAACGTTCCAAAGCCAATGGCCGGGATTTTCTCGTCTCGCAATGCTCTGACCGGAATGCTGCTGGTTGCCTTTCGTGTGCCTTCCATAGTTTTCGTGACCCTCCTGTTCCCGTGCGTATTTTATCTTCAAGCGGCGCACTGCCGCCGAGACCCATAAGCGGGCGCCAGCCTCCGACATGCAAGGCCCACGATAAGCGCAATCTGCCGCGCATTCGGCGGCGTGTGCGCCTGTTTGTTTTATGACGTGATTATTCTAAATCAATTTGCGCAGTCATGTCAATAGGCCGCAAACAGGATTTTATGGCATTCCATATTCCCCCGCATGCGCGCATGCGCATCCCCGCCGGAGAGAGACATCTTTGGCGGGGGATGCGGTTGGCGTTTTTTGTTGGGCGCGTCAGGCCGCGCGGGCCTTGCTGCGCTCCTTGCGGCTGTTGATGACGTTGAGCACCAGCGCCACGACGATGACGCCGTAGGCGATGAACACGCGGAAGAACTCGCCGACCTGCGCCTCCTCGAACATGGCTGCGCCCGCGAGCGGAGAGATGGCGAACATCGCGTGGAAGAGCACCACGCCGATGAGCGCCTGTTTGTTGTTGGCCTTGACCACCGTCGCGCCGCCGACCAGTATCGCAGCGACCGACTGGAGACCCACCTGCTCATGGCTGGAGTAGACGTTGATGGTGCCTATGTTTTGCAGGTGTATAATCTGCCCCCACGCGGCGAACACCGTGGAGAGTATGACCGCGATGATGCGCGTGCGATCCACGTCGATGCCCGCTACGGCGGCGACCTGCTGGTTCTGGCCCACCGAGCGGAAGTCCTGGCCCAGCTTTGTCTTGAAGATGAGGCTGTTGAACAGGCACAGAAGCCCGATCATGATCAGCGTGGACACCGATACATCCACGAAATTGAGCGTGAAGGCGGCCGTTTCGTCAAAGACGGCAAGGTAGAACAGCACCGCGGCCACCGCGATCATCGCAAGCGCCTTGACCCACACGCCCGCGCCGGGCTTTTCCGACTGCTTTTTGCCCTTGACGATGCTGCGCACGACGCAGAAGACCGCGTAGGCGACCAGCGCCACGGCCGCGAAGATGGCGACCTGCTTGAGCGTGGTCTTCCACAGGTTGTCCAGCGAGTACTTGAGCGTGTCGTTGAGGCTGCAGGTCGCAAGCAGGCCCACGCGGTCCTGCAAGAGCATCTCCTCGTTGGGGATGGGGATCACAGGGCCCGCGAGCACGAGGTAGATGAACTGATAGAGGCCGTTGGCGAGATAGCCCAGCAGCATGGAGGTGATCATCTCGTTGCCCTTGGTCTTGTTGAGCACCTTGCCCGTCAGGAAGCCGAAGAGTATGGCAAGCGGCGTGCTGATGAGTATGGAGAGCAGGAACCCCGGGAAGCCGCCCACGCTGAAGGAGACGGTGTGGATCATGCCCATCTGCCCCGCCATCGCGCCGATGACGATCGCAAAGTTCAGGCCGATGCCCGCGATGACCGGTATGATCAGGGACAGCACCAGAAAGGCGTTGCGCGTGAAGCGCGAGACGATCTCCTGCAGAAAGAACGCCGGCGTGGACCCGGAGACGAAGAAGCCCGCAATGGAGAGGAACAAAAAGAGCAGAACGACGGCGTTTCTCTGCAGGAAACCGAGAGAAAGCCCTGTGCAAGCGCATTTTTTCGGTTCAATTCTCTCATCGCTCAGCCCTCCTTCTTGATTTTTGTCAGCGCATAGACGATGATGCCGTTGCTGGCGACGATGCGCACGATCTCCGCCAGATTGCTCTCCGGCGCAAGCGCGTTCGCCACCGGCATGGACAGCGCCAGTATGCCGTTGTAGAGAAGCGTTCCGAGTATGGCGTGGAAGACCGACGCCGTTCTCGTGCTGGCGCCGCCGATCAGCACGGCCGCGACGGCAGAGAAGGCCATCATCAGCGGGGCCTGGTACATCTGCAAAAAGCCGTAGCTCTGCGCATAGAAGATGATTCCCACGGCGCTGAGCACTGTTGAGAGCACGATGCCCAGTATGCGCTGGCGGTTGACGTCGATGCCGATGGAGCGCGAGAAGTTCGGGTTCTCGCCGGCCACGCACATGGTCTTGCCCGCGCGGCTGTTGAGAAACAGCGAGAGCGCCAGCGTAAACCCGGCGCAGACCAGCATAAACCCGAAGGGTATGGTCACGCCCAGTATATCGAACGTCCAGAACTCGTTCAGCAGGCGGCCGAAGGTGGAGGTCAGGTCGATGCTCATGCGCAATCCCCCGCCCATGGCGAGCGTGAGGGCCTCGTTTTTCACCGGCAAGAACAGCCAGACGATGCTCATCACGGAGATGAACGCAAAGCCCACATAGGTGGCGATCATCATCTCGGAGCCCTTGATCTGGTTGATCACCAGTCCGTACAGGCAGCCGATGAGTATGGCAAATGGAACGGAGAGCACAATGGCCATCACAAGGCACGTCACGCCCGTAAACCCAAACTCAATGGCGAGCACCGCGCCGAGCAGGCCGCAGGAGATGCCCAGCGGGGATGCGAAGTTCAGCCCGATGCCGGAGAGCACGCCGGGCACCATAGCCAGCGCCAGCACATAGTTCATGCACCAGCGGATGAGCACGTCGGAGATGGTCGCCTCCGGCGAGAGGTCCATGACAAATGTCGCAACCACCAGAATCAGGAAAAATGCGGTGATGATCAGCCGCGCAGAGCCGAATTGCCTGAGCGCGCCGGACACTTTTTCTTTCATGGCTCACTCGCCTCCTTTCCCGGATTTTGCGTACAGGCCGGACATCGCCATGCCGAAATCCGCATCGGAGGCGTCCGGAGAGAGTATGCCCTCGACCTTGCCTTTGGTGACGATGGCGATGCGGTCGCACACGCTGCGCAGCTCAGCCAGCTCGGAGGACACGATCACGACGGTCACGCCCTGTTCCTGGTTGAGCTTGACCAGGTATTCCAGCAGCAGGCGCTTTGCGCCGATGTCTATGCCGCGCGTGGGCTCGGACACCAGCAGCAGCCGCGGCGAGAGCGTCAGCGCGCGCGCCACGCACACCTTTTGCTGGTTGCCGCCGCTGAGCCTGCGCGTGCGCTGCATGGGGCTCGTACAGCGTATGTCCAGCTCCCGGATCATGCGCAGGCTGTGTTCGCGGATCGCCTTTTTGTCCGTCTGTGTGAAAAAGCCGTACCTTTTGAGGAAGCGGCGCTGCGAGTGCATGGCCGTGACCACGATGTTGTTCTCGATGGAGCTTTCAAGCAGCAGGCCCGTGCCGCGCCTGTCCTCGGACACGAACGCGCAGCCCTTGGCGATCGCGGCGAGCGGATTGGGCTTGTCCAGCTTCTCCCCGTCGAGTATGATCTCGCCGTGGGTGGGATAGATGCCCATCACGCCGTTGGGGATGGATATCTTGCCCTGACCGCCCAGGCCGCCGATGCCGAATATCTCGCCCTTGCGGATGGCGAGGTTTACGCCGCAGGTCTTTTCCCCGGGCATGTCCACGCCGAAATCGCGCAGCTCCAGCATGTTCCCCGCCTGCTGGTTGACCGGGGCCGCGCCGCGCTCGCACAGCTTTTCGATCTTGCGGCCCACCATCAGCTCCGCAAGCTCCGCGATGCTGGTCTGGCGGACGGGCTTGCCGCCCACCACCTCGCCGTCGCGCAGTATGGTGACATCGTCGCACACGGCCATGACCTCGTTGAGGCGGTGGGTGATGAATATGATGGCGATGCCGTCCTGGCTGAGCTTGCGCATGATCTTCAGCAGCGTCTCGGCCTCGCTCTCGGTCAGAACGGCCGTGGGCTCGTCGAACACGATCAGCTTGACGTTCTTTTTGTCGATCTCGCGCGCGATCTCCAAAAACTGCATGTAGCCGACGGGCAGCCCCTCGACATATGTATTGGGGTCGATCTTCATGTTGACCCTGTCCAGCGCGGCGCTCGCGTCCCGGCCCATCTGGTCGATGTCCAGAACCGACATGCGCTTGCCCAGGACGTTGCTCAGCAGCCTCGAGTACCAGGTGTCCTTGAAGTCCTCGCGGTTGAGCTTGATATTTTCAGCGACGGTGAAGCCGGGAATCAGCATAAACTCCTGGTGCACCATGCCGATGCCCAGCTCCATGGCGTGCCTGGGCGAGCTGATCTTTGTGGGCACGCCCTCCACCAGTATTTCGCCTTCGTAGCCGCCGGTCTCCTGAATGACCGGCATGCCAAAGAGTATGTTCATCAGCGTGGACTTGCCCGCGCCATTTTCGCCCAGGAGCGCGCGTATCTCCCCCGGCCCGACGGAAAAGCTCACGTCCCTGAGCACGGTGTTTTCACCGTACATCTTGGTGATGCCCTTCATCTCAAGAAAACTTGCCTTCTCCAATGCGATCTCACATGCCTTTTCTCGATAATAGAGGCGGCACGGCACCAAAGATGACGCCGTGCCGTTATTGGGCTAAGAATTCAATTACAGCATTGTCCAGGGAGCGAGGATCATGCAGTAGTTGTCGTAGGTCTCGCCCGTCTCCGGGTTCTGGTACATGCTGAAGCTGATCTCCTCCAGAGAGGTCTGGGTCAGATCGGCGTAGCACTGACGCAGGACGGCCTCGTCAAACTTGCCCTCGGTGTTGCCCTGAATGTAGCGGGCGGCGTACATGACGCCCATGCTCAGGCAGTTGGGCATGCAGGGCGAGGAGCGCACGGAAAAGCGCCCGCTCGCGCCGTGCTCGGCGCAGACCGCGCGGAGCTGCTCGATGATCCATTCCGCGTCGCCCTTCTTGTCGTCGGGGATCTCAATGCCGAACGCATCCGGATAGCCCTGGAACGGAGAGGACTGGCTGGAATCCATGTAGATGCCCTCGCCCGCGTCCAGCAGCGCCTTGATCACGGCCACGGAGGAGAACAGGTTGATGTCCCAGAAGGCGGTGTTGGGGCCGTACTTCTCGAGCATCTTCGGCACGTCCTCCAGGCAATACTGCTGGGTGCCGGCCTGGCCTGCGTCGGACTGCGGGTCCGGAATGACCGCGTACACATACTCGATGCCCAGCTCCTCGCACCGCTCTTCAACGGCGGCCACGGAGTAGGCGTTCTTGGCGTAGCTCTGCATGCGCGGGAAGCTGTAGACGATCAGCGTCTCAGCGCCCATTTCCTTCGCGCGATCGGCCATGGTGATGGGCTTGTTGATCCAGTCCACGTCGATCAGCACGTCCGCCACGGGCGCGGACACCGGCGGGTCCTCGTTGGGAGCGCAGTTGATGTAAAGTATGTCGGGGCGCTTTTCCTTGGCCTTCTCAATTGCGGCGGTGCAGCCGGGCACGCCCTGGCAGAACACGACGGCCTTGATCTCGGGGTCGGATACCAGGGAGAGCATGTTGGAAATGGTGGTCTCCTGCTCCTTCATAAAGTTGTCCGGATAATTCTGGATGACCACCTTGTCCTCGCCGAAGGTCTCCTTCCAGATCTCCGCGGTGCGGTATTCCTCCTCAGAGGTCGCCACCGTGCCGACCATGATGCCGATCTTGCCGTCAAAGTCCATATAATCCGCGGCAATGGCGGAATAGTTGGTCTCTGCGACGGCGGCAAGCGACAGCGTCATGCACAATACCAGAAGCGCACACACAAACCTTTTCATCGACTTTCCTCCTAAACATTGAAATTTTTCCTAAAAAATTTGTCACTCTCTCCAACAAATTCATGGATGATTACACGATAGTATTATAATATTGTGCCGATAGTTTGTCAAGCGGAATTTTTAACGTTCCCGGCAGATTCCCTTGTTTTTTTTGCCATTGTGTGCTAAACTCACACTACAACAACAATGGCGAGGTGATTTTTTTTGAAGGACTCTCCCTTTTCCGCGCGGCTGCAAAAGACGACGGAGCTGATGCTCAGGGAGGGAATCGACTGCCTGATCGTGACCCCCTCCTCCGATATGAAGTATCTTTGCGGCTACTCCATCGGCGGCGACGAGCGATTTCTCGCGCTTATCGTCGCGCCCGGCAAGGAGCCCTTTATCATCGCGAACGCGCTGTATGAGCTTCAGGTGACCGAAACGCCGATAACGGAGTTTGCCTACTGGAGCGACGGCAGCGACCCGTTTGAGCTGCTGCGCCTCCAGCTTTCGCAGCGCGAGATCCGCGCGGACGTAATTGCCATCCATTCGGCCATGCCCGCGCTGTTCTCGCTGCCCATCGCGCAGATGTATCCGGCTGCGCGGCTATGCAACATGTCGCCTCTGATTCAGACGCTGCGCCTGTACAAGGACCGCGCCGAGATGGACGCCATGATCGCCGCCACGGCCAAGGCGGACGCGGCGCTGGAGGCGTGCATCGGCAAGGGGACGTACTGGCTGGGCAAGACTGAATCGGAGTTCCTCGCGGAATTTGTCATGGAGATGACCAGGCTGGGCCTCAACGGCGCAGGCGGCATCGTCGCGGTGGGCGCAAACGCGGCCGTCCCCCACCATCACACGGGCAACACCGTCATCGAAAGCGGGAAGTGCCTGCTGATCGACTTTGGCGGCACATACATGAACTACAACACCGACATGACCCGCACATTCTTCTTCGGAAAGCCGGAGAAGGAGTTTGTGGACGTGTACAACATCGTGCTGGAGGCATGCCTCGCGGGCGAGGCCGCCGCCAAGGCCGGAAATCGCCTCGAGGACGTGGACATCGCGGCGCGCGGCGTGATCCGCAAGTACGGCTACGGCGATTACTTTATCCACCGCACCGGCCACGGCATCGGCATAGACGGCCACGAAGGGCCTTCCGCCGGGATCGGCGAAAAGACGGTCATCGCGCCCGGCATGGCCTTCTCCTGCGAACCCGGCATCTATCTGCCCGGCCGCTTCGGCGTGCGCATCGAGGACCAGGTGCTCATCGAGCAGGACGGCTCCACGCGCATACTGCATTCCTTCCCCAAACAGCTGATGTGCTTCGAATAACCCCTGCCGCGTCGCCGCATTGCGGTGGGCGTCGGCGCAAAACCAAGACGCTCCCCCCGCCCGGGGAGCGTCAGGATGTTGACAAAGTCAACAGACTGACAGAGCGTTGAGAAAGCCTGCAAGCCAAGGAAGCGAGCTTGCAAACAAGGTTTCTTACACGGACGTAAGTGACCGCAGTT
>DXVG01000030.1 GCA_019409045.1 Clostridiales bacterium
GCCGAAGATCGACCTCGAGCGCATCGTGCGCATCACAGCGATACTGATCTGCCTGTACGTCGTGGGCGCGGTGCTCTCCACCTTCCAGGGTTGGACGATGGCGACCGTCACCCAGAAGGTGTCCAGAAGGCTGCGCGAGGACATCAGCAAGAAGATCAACCGCCTGCCCATGGGCTACTACCACCACAATTCCACGGGCGACGTGCTCTCGCGCGTGACAAACGACGTGGACACCATCGCCACATCGCTGAACATGAGCGTGGGCACGCTGGTCTCCGCGGTGACGCTGTTTTTCGGGTCTCTGGTGATGATGCTGCTCACGAACGTGGTCATGGCAGTGACGGGCGTGCTGTCCACGCTGCTGGGCTTTGTCCTGATGCTGCTCATCATGCGGCGCTCGCAGCGGCACTTCTCGCGGCAGCAGAAAAACCTCGGCGCGCTCAACGGCCACATCGAGGAGATGTACTCCGGACACACCGTGGTCAAGGCCTACAACGGCGAGGAAAAGGCGTCGGAGGAGTTCCATCGCCTCAACGAAAGGCTGCGCGGCAGCGGCTTTAAGGCGCAGGCGCTCTCCGGCCTGATGATGCCCATCATGACATTCATCGGAAACTTCGGCTATGTCGCGGTGTGCGTGGTGGGCGCGGCGCTTGCGATGAACGGCAATATATCCTTCGGCGTGATCGTCTCCTTCATCATGTACATCCGCTACTTCACGCAGCCGCTTTCCCAGATCGCGCAGGCGATGCAGTCGATGCAGTCCGCGGGCGCGGCGTCCTCGCGCGTGTTCGAGTTCCTGGAGGCGGAGGAAATGGAGGACGAGAGCCACAAGACCGCCACGCTCGAAGACGTGGAGGGCAACGTCTCCTTCTCCCACGTCCGCTTCGGCTACGAGCCGGACAAGACGATCATTCACGACTTCTCCGCGGAGGCGAAGGCCGGGCAGAAGATCGCCATCGTCGGCCCCACGGGCGCTGGAAAGACCACGCTTATCAACCTGCTGATGCGCTTTTACGAGATCGGCGGCGGCGAGATACGCATAGACGGCGTTCCCACCTCCGCGATGAAGCGCGAGACGGTGCACTCCCAGTTCTGCATGGTCTTGCAGGACACCTGGCTGTTTGAGGGCACGGTGCGCGAGAACCTCGTCTACTGCTCCGAGAACCGCTCGGAGGAGAAGATGGAGGCGGCCTGCCGCGCGGTGGGGCTCGACCACTTCATCCGCACGCTGCCCAACGGCTACGATACGGTGCTCAACGATCAGGTCAGCCTGTCGCAGGGCCAGAAGCAGCAGCTCACCATCGCCCGGGCCATGATCGCGGACAAGCCGATCCTCATACTGGACGAGGCCACAAGCTCCATCGACACCCGAACGGAACAGAAGATACAGCAGGCCATGGACGAACTGATGAAGGGAAGAACGTCGTTTGTCATCGCGCACAGGCTGTCCACCATCAAAAACGCGGACCTGATCCTCGTGCTCAAGGACGGCGACGTGATCGAGAGCGGCACGCACGAGGCGCTGATGGAGAAAAACGGCTTCTACGCGGAGCTCTACAACAGCCAGTTTGACCAGGCGGCGTAGCGGAAAGGATGAAGCGCATGAACATACGATACCTGACCATCGAACGCGAATACGGAAGCGGCGGCACCACCATCGCCCGCCGCCTCGCCAAGGAGACGGGGCTTCCCTGCTACGGCCGGGAGATACTCGAGGGCGTGGCGCTCAAGTACGACCTGAGCATCTCCACCATCGAGCACTACGAGGAGACCGTGACCAACAGCTTCCTCTACACGCTGTTTGCCATCTCCCGCGCAAGCAGCGCAAACCCGGACATGCTCACCGCCGAGGGGCACATGTTCGTCGCCGAGCAGGAGGTGATCCGCTCCTTCGCCTCGGGCGGCCCGGCGATCTTCCTCGGCCACTGCGCCTCGGAGGCGCTCAGGGAGGAAAAAGGCGTGGCGCGCGTGTTCATCCGCTGCAGGGACGACGCGCAGAAGCGGCGGCGCATCGCCGAGGAGTACGGCATCCCCCGCACGGACATCGACAGCGTGCGCAAGCGGTTTGACAAGAAGCGCGCCAACTACTACTACGCCAACACCGCGCGAAAGTGGGAAGACCCGCGCAACTATGATCTGGTCATCGACAGCTCCGTGTTTGGCGAGGATGGGTGCGTAAACGCGCTCAAGGCCTGTCTGGGCCTGTAACGCCGCAGCCGCGCGGCCTTCGCGCCGCGCGGCCCCGCCCCTCGGGGCTCGAATCTCGGAAGGAGGAAGGAAACCATGAAAACGTCAACGTCAAAGTCAAAGTCCTGGAAGGGAAAGGGCGCGGCCGTCATACTGCCGCTGTGCGAGATCGTCGTGGGCATACTGCTTCTGATCAACCCGTCCGGCTTTACGCGGGGCATCATCATGGCCGTGGGCATACTGCTGGTGCTCCTGGGCGTCAAGGACATCGTCGGCTATTTTCGCGGCTCGCAGCAGACGAGCTTCGGGCGCGGGCTGTCCAAGGGCCTTCTGGAGTGCATCGGCGGCGCGTTCTGTGCGTTCAATCCCCAGTGGTTCACCGCCACGTTCCCCGTGCTGACCATGCTCTACGGCGTGTGCATGCTGATCACGGGCGTGATGAAGGTGGAAACCACGGCCAACATGCTGCGCGCAAAGCGCCGCGGCTGGGGCTGGTGCGCCTTGGGCGCAGCGCTGTCCATCATCTGCGCCGTCATCATACTCTCCAACCCGTTTGCCTCCAGCGCGGTCCTGTGGGTGTTCGTGGCGGTGTCGCTGATCGTGGAGGCGATCGTGGACTTTGTCGCGGCGCTCCTGCCGCAGCGCGCGCAGGATGGAAAGGCCGCGTAAGCGCGGCGCTTCGCCCGCAAAAGGGCAAGGAGGAGAACGGATGAAGACGGATCGACGCACGCTGCTGCGCATCGTGATCGCGGCATTCGCGCTGTTTCTGTGCATCTACTACTGGGACACCGCCGCGGGGATACTCTCGCTCCTGTTCAGCGCGGCGTTCCCCCTGCTCATCGGCTTTGGGATCGCCTACGCGGTGAACATCACCATGAGCTTCTATGAGCGGCACTACTTTCCCAGGAGCGGCAACGCCGCCCTGCGCAAGAGCGCGCGGCCTGTGTGCATGCTCGCCGCCTACCTTACGGTGGTGCTGATCCTGGCGGCGGTGATCGCGCTGGTCGTCCCGGAGCTGGTGGAGTGCGTGGGCCTGTTGCTGGACGAGGTGCCCGCGGCGATCGAGCGCCTGCTTGCGTCCGTTCCCAGCGACGTGGCCATACCGGAGGCGGTGACCGACTGGCTCGATGGCATTGACCTGTCAAGCGTGCTTTCGAAGGTATTGCAGACGCTGACCACGGGCGTGGGCGGCATCGTGAACACGGCCGCGGGCGTGATCTCCCCCATCGCCAACGCGGTCATCGGCCTGATCTTCTCTTTTTACTTTCTTGCGTCGAAGGAGCGGCTGCTGGCGCAGGGCAACCGCCTTTTGAAGTGCTATCTGCGACCGAAGTGGAACCAGAAGCTGCACTACGTCCTCTCCGTCGCCGATGGCTGCTTTCACCGCTACATCGTCGGGCAGTGCGCGGAGGCGTGCATACTGGGCGTCTTGTGCGCGCTGGGCATGCTGATCTTCGGCTTCCCCTACGCGGTCATGACCGGGGCGGTGGTCGGCGTCACGGCGCTGATCCCCATCGCGGGCGCGTACATCGGCGGCGCTGTGGGCTTTTTGATGATTTTGACGGTGGACCCCCTCAAGGCCGTGCTGTTCGTGGTCTTTTTGGTGGTCCTGCAGCAGCTCGAGGGCGACCTGATCTACCCCAGGGTGGTCGGCTCGTCGCTGGGCCTGCCCGCCGTATGGGTGTTGGCCGCCGTGACGATCGGCGGCAGCGTGTACGGCATCGTGGGGATGCTCCTGGGCGTGCCGCTGGCGGCGACGCTGTATCAGCTCATCCGCGAGAACACGAAGAAAAAGGAGGCGCGCATCGCCCAGCCCCCGCAGCATCCGGAAACCGACTGAAGCCCCGGCCTATGCCGGGGCCTCGGCCGCCCCGGGGGCGGCGACGGTGTAGCTCTGTACGCCGCGCACGGTCTCCCCGTCGATCTGCAGCGGCGTGGGGCGGTCGAAGGTCACGGTGATTCGCGTGCCCTCCAGTATGGACACCTGCTTTTCGTATCGGACGTGCCCGCCGCTGAAGATCGAGGGAAAGATCGCCAGCGTCCTGAGCTTCCCGGCGCCGTGAAACACCATCAGGGACACCTTGCCGTCCGCGCGAAACCGGTTCTGGTCGGGCGCGGGCATCATGCCCCCGCCGTAGTACCTGCCGAACATGGTCGGCGCGAGCCACACGTTTTTGTACGCGCGCGTCTCCCCGTCCACGGTCACGCTGGCGTTTCTGGGCCGGTAGTGAAACAGCAGGCCCTTTACGGCGATGGATGTGTAATTGACCGGCTTTGCGCGGCCGCGGCTCCGGTCGCGGCTGCGCTGCCGGTCGCCCTGCTCGCAGCAGTAGCCGTCGATCCCGTAGCCCACGCCGTTGAGAAAGCGCCACGTCTTTCCGTTGACGGTGACGGTGGGAAGCCTTTCGAGGTAGCGGTTGATGCTGAAATTCGGGCTGGCGTGCCGGTCGCGGCCGAGGTCGCGGGCGAAGTCGTTTCCGCTGCCGGAGGGGAAGTAGTAGATCGGCGTGCCGATGGTCAGCCCGCGGGTCTGGTTGACAAAGCGGTTGAGCGTGCCGTCGCCGCCGCAGAGTATGACGGCGGCGTCGGGCTCCAGCCCCTCGAAGAACACGCGATAGTTGTTGATGCGGCTCATGTTGATCAAAACGGCGTCGTGATAATCGCGCTGCAGCCTTTCCGTTTGCGCCCTGCAGTTGCCGTTGTCGGCATAGGGGTTGTAGAGTATGTAAGTGGTGGCCAAATCGCTTCCTCCTCTGTCCGCATTCGCCCGGCGCGCGCCTCGGACCCGACGCGCGCCTTCCCACATGATCTTAGCGCCGCATGCTAAACTGAAATGAAACAAAGGACCACGCCCGGAAGTTCGCGCCGCCCGCTGTCCGCGGAGGCGCGCCGGCCGCAGATGGAGAGGATGGGCATGTTTCACATACTGGTCGTGGACGACGACAGGCACACGCGGATGCTGCTGCGCGCGATTTTGGAAAACGCGAACTACACGGTGACGGAGGCGTGCAACGGACGGGAGGCCCTCGGCGCGCTGGACAGGGAGCACATCGACCTCGTGGTGCTGGACGTGATGATGCCGGAGATGAACGGCTATGAGTTTACACGGCTCATCCGCGCCGCGAACGACGCGCTGCCGATCCTCATGGTGACGGCCAAGGCGCTGCCCTCCGACGAAAAGCAGGGCTTCATGGTCGGAGCGGACGATTACATCACCAAGCCGATCGACGAGGAAAAGCTGCTTTTGCGCACCCGGGCGCTTCTGCGCCGCGCGCGGATCGCCAGCGAGCAGCGCATCGTGATCGGCCAGGTCACGCTGGACTACGCCGCGCACACCGTATCCAGAGGGGACGAGGTGCAGGTGCTGCCCCAGAAGGAGTTCATGCTGCTGTTCAAGCTCCTGTCCTACCCCGGCCAGATCTTCACGCGCATACAGCTCATGGACGAGATCTGGGGCACCGACAGCGAGACCGGCTGGGAGACGGTCACCGTGCATGTGGCGCGGCTGCGCAGGCGGTTTGAGGGCTGGAACGAATTTGAGATCGTGGCCGTTCGCGGCCTCGGGTACAAGGCGGTCAAAAAGGTATGAACGACGAAAACAGAAAGCGGCGCCTCGCCCTGACGGTCCTGATATCGTTCTTTGTGTTCATGATCATCGCCGTCGCCGCCGTCCTGTCGCTTTTGCTGATCTACCTCATGCTGCAGCTGGGGTTTCTCGAATCGACGGATGGGAGCCTCTTGCTGGCCGACCTGTTTCTCACGATACCGCTCACCTGCACCATCATCGGCTTTTTGATCACGATGCTGCTCGGCAGGGTCTACTTAAAGCCGATCCATCGCCTGATCGACCATCTCAACCGCCTGGCGAGGGGCGATTTCAAGGCGCGGATCGCGTTCGGAAAGCCCATATCGTCGTTTCCGGAGTTCAAACAGATCGAAAGCAGCTTCAACGCGGCGGCGGAGGAGCTGGAGCACACCGAGACGCTGCGCGACGACTTTATCAACAACTTCTCGCATGAGTTCAAAACGCCCATCGTGTCCATCGCGGGCTTTGCAAAGCTGCTTCGCCACGGCAACCTCACGCAGGAACAGAAAACGGAATACCTGGCCGTGATCGAGGAGGAATCCCTGCGGCTGTCCTCCATGGCCACGAGCGTTCTGAACCTTGCGAAGGTGGAAAACCAGACGATCCTCACCGGCGTCGTCTCCTTCAACCTGTCGGAACAGCTGCGCTCCGCCGTGCTCCTGCTGGCGGAGAAGTGGACGCGCAAGGACCTGAACCTCGAGCTCGACTTCTGCGAGCACATCATCTGCGGCAACGAGGAGCTGCTCAAGCAGACCTGGGTCAACCTGCTCGACAACGCCGTGAAGTTCTCCGAGCCGGGCGGCACGGTCTGCGTCACGATCGAGGAGGCGGGCAGCGACGTCGTCGTCTCCATCACCAACGGCGGCAGCATCCCGGAGGAGAGCCTGACCAGGATTTTCAACAAATTCTATCAGGTGGACGAGTCCCACGCCTCCGAGGGCAACGGCATCGGCCTCGCCATCGTCCAAAAGGCCGTCAGGCTCCATCGCGGGGAGGTGACGGCCCGGAGCGAAAACGGCAAAACCACCTTCACCGTCCGCCTCCCCAGGGCGCAATAGCCGCGGGCGGGGCGGTTGCGACGGTTGCGCGGCCTCCATTTAAGCGCGATGCCCGCTCGCGATGCGATCGTTGCCCAGGACAGGATGCCGCAAGACAAGCGAAAAGGGCGGGCGGCGCCCGCGCCTCCTATATGAGCATTTCCGAAAACACTTTGAGAGGCGCGGGAAATTGCATGGAGCACACCGCCCGCGCGGCATGTTAAAAGAAAAATACACATATTGACAACCGCACAGGCGATGGTTATAATGAAGCCGGCTCCTGTTAGGAGCGACAAACAACCCGTCCTCATCGAGAGGATTTTTCTTCCGGTCTAAGTTAGTTAAAACTAACTTGTTGACACGCCGGGGCGATGGGACGGAGCGGGAGGGCGTATGTCTGTTCGAAGCGGGCTGTACCTTTGCGGGGCGGTTTCACGGCCGTCTCTGCCTCGCGTTTGCCCCGCGCCCTCGCGGGGCGCGGCATGAAAGCGGCGAACAGACGCGATCTCCGGGCGGGGGCGCGCGCTTGGAGGAAGGCGTATCCCATCGCGCTCGGCGTGGCGGCGCTGCTGATCGTGTGGCATGGCGTGTGCGCGTCGGGCCTGCTCAGCGCCTATGTGCTTCCCTCTCCGGCAAAGGTGTTTGACAGTTTCCGGAAAATGCTCGTTTCCGGAGAGATTTTTGAGGATGTGGACATCAGCCTGGGCCGCGTGCTGCGCGGGTTCGGCATCGCGTTTGGCATCGCGTTTGCCCTGGGCATGTTCCGCGTGCTGGTTCCGGCCTCCGCGCGCTATTACGAGTATATCATACAGTTTTTCCGCAACGTCCCGCCGCTGAGCATGATCCCCCTGCTGATCCTCTGGTGCGGCATCGGGGAGACCACCAAGACGGTCATCATCGTACTGGCCTCGTTTTTCCCCATGTACCTGAACATCGTCAAGGGGTTCGACGGGTGCGACCGGGGGCTGATCGAAGTCGGCAAGTCCTTTGCCTACGGCGGGTTGAGCATCTTTTTCAAGGTGCGCCTGCCCTATGCGCTTGCCGATATACTCGTGGGCATGCGCGTGGGGCTGGGATACAGCTGGCGCGCGATCATCGGCGCGGAGATGGTGGCCGCCTCGACCGGCCTTGGGCACATGATCCTCTTCGCGCAGCAGATGTCGCGCACGGACAAGGTGATCGTCGGGATCTTCGTCATCGGCATTGTCGGCTATGCGACCGACCGGCTGTTTGGACTTTTGATGCGCAATATGTTTGGAGAAAGAGCCGGCAATGGATGGGATTGAGTTTGTAAACGTCCACAAGCAGTTTGCCGTGCAGGATCGCGTGCTTCACGTCCTCAAAGGCGTCGACCTGAAGATCGACCGAGGAAGCCTGACGGTCATCTTGGGCAAGAGCGGCTGCGGAAAGACAACGCTTCTGCGCCTGGCCGGCGGGCTGGAGACCGCGGATGGCGGCGAGATACGCTACGGAATGGAGCGCAGGTCCGCCTACGTCTTTCAGGAGCCGCGCCTGATGCCGTGGCTCACCGTGTGGGGCAACGCCCGCTTCGCGCTGCGCCGCCGGGAGTACGACCCGGCCGCCATCCGCCGCATACTGCACACGGTCGGGCTGGACGGCTTTGAAAAGGCCTATCCCGCGCAGCTCTCCGGCGGCATGCAGCAGCGCGTGGCGCTGGCGAGGGCGCTGGCGTACCGACCTTCGTTTATCATGATGGACGAGCCGTTCGCGGCGCTGGACTACTTCACGCGCGAGCAGATGCAAAAAGAGCTTTTGCGCGTGCGGAGGGAGACGGGCGCGAGCATACTCTTTGTGACCCACAGCATCGACGAAGCACTCATACTCGCCGACAAGATCGCCGTCATCCGCGGCGGCCGCGTCGCGGCCGAATACGCCACCGAGGCGGCGGCGGACGCGCGCAGGCTGATGGAGGAGCGGTACATACGGCTCAAGCGCGACATCATCGGCCTGCTGGACGAGCCCGCAGAGGAGGGCGAGGCGCCTGAGCGCGAATCCCGCGCGCCCGCAGGCCGGCAGGCCGGGGCGCGGGAAGAAATATAGACGACAGGAGGATATACCATGAAAAAGCTGATTTCCCTTCTTCTGACGCTGGCGGTTGCGCTGTCGGCAGGGGCCGCGCTCGCGCAGGAGCAGGCGCTGTCCGTGGACAGCCTGACCGTCACCTATGTCAGCTCGCCCCTGAACGTGCCCAGCATCGTCGAAAAGGAACAGGGCATCTTCTCCGAAGCGCTGGGCGTGCCGGTGGAGTACGCCGAGATCACCTCCGGCGCGGACCAGACGCAGGCGCTCGCCTCCGGCGACGTGCAGATACTCTACGCGGTGGGCGGCACCTCCATCATACTCTCCGCGGCCAACGGCGCGGACATCAAGGTGCTGAACATGTACAGCCGCTCGCCCAGGGCGTTCTGCCTCTACGCCGCCGACGATGCGCTCACCACGCCGGAATCGCTGGCGGGCAAGACCATCGCCGGGCCCACCGGCACGAACCTGCACGAGCTGCTGGTGGCCTACCTCGCCACCGCGGGCATGACCATCGACGATGTCAACTACGTCAACATGTCCATCCCGGACGCCAAGGCCGCGCTGGACGGCGGCAGCGTGGACGTGGCCATGCTGGCGGGCGCCAACGCCTACAACGCCGGTTTGCAGGGATACACACTGGTGACCGACGGCGAGGGCCTCATCAGCGCCATCATCGCCGTGGCCGTGACCGAGGAGTTCTACAACGGGCATCCCGACGTGATCGAGCGCTTTACCCAGGCCGAGCAGGCCATCGCGGACTACATGGCAAACAACGAGGAGGAGGCGCTCGCCACCGCCGCCGAGTACCTCGATCTGGACGTGGAGGCCGTGCGCGAGATGTACGCCTACTACGATTTCTCGCTCGAACTCACCGACGCGGACGTCGCGGGCTTCCAGGAGACCGCGGATTTCATGTTTGAATCCGGCATGATCGAGGAGGCCTACGACGTGAGTAAACTGTTCTTCTAAGGCAATATGGCCGTCTGCGGGCGCGGCGCTTCGCCTTCGCCCGCAGGCGGGCAGAGATCAAAATATAAAATCGAAAGGCAAAAACTGTGCTGAAGATCGCTATTTACGGAAAGGGCGGGATCGGAAAGTCCACCACCGCCTCCAACCTGTCGGCCGCGCTCTCGCAGATGGGCTACCGCGTGATGCAGATCGGCTGCGACCCCAAGGCGGATTCCACCCGCAACCTGCTCGGCGGCCGCGTCATCCCCACGGTGCTGGGGCAGATCCAGGAAAAGGGCGAGGAGCTGGCGCTGGAGGACATCGTATTCGAGGGCTTTAACGGCGTTTTGTGCGTCGAGTCCGGCGGGCCCACGCCGGGCATCGGCTGCGCGGGGCTGGGCATCATCTCCGCGTTTAACAAGCTGGAGGAGCTGGACGCCTACGAGGTCTACCGGCCGGACATCGTGCTCTACGACGTGCTGGGCGACGTGGTGTGCGGCGGGTTTGCCATGCCCATGCGCAACGGCTACGCCGACCATGTGTTCATCGTGACCTCCGGCGAGATGATGGCGCTGTTTGCCGCCACCAACATCGCCCGCGCCGTGGAGAACTTCAAGGGCCGCAGCTACGCAAGGTACTCCGGCATCATACTCAACGAGCGCCTGGTCAAGGACGAGGAGGCGCTGGTGCAAAATGTGGCGGAGGAGACACATTCGCGCGTCATCGCCAAGATTCGCAGAAGCGCGGACATACAGCGCGCGGAGGAGGCGCACCGCACGGTCATCGACGCGCTTCCGGGGGCGGAGGTCGCCGGGGATTACCGGGCGCTTGCGCACAGCGTTTTGCAAATCTGCGGAAAGGAGAGCGCGTGATGGGCTGCAACTGCTTTGAAAACACGCTTCTGTATTCCTCGCCCAGCCACGGGGACTGGGGCATCGTGCGCATCGCCGCGCAGGTGCCCGAGAGCCAGATACTGTTCGTCTGCCCTTTCGCCTGCGGGCGGCACGGCGCGCTGGGCGCGATGCAGCACGGCTTCAAGGATCGCGTGAGCTACCTGTACATCGATCAGGAGGACATCATCGCCGGGTACGACGCGCTGATCGAGCAGGCCGTGGACGAGCTGCTCGCGCGGCGCTCTCCAAGGGCGGTCTACATCTACGTCAGCTGCCTGGATGACCTGATCGGCACCGATCTGGACTCCCTGTGCCTGCGCCTCGATCGGGCGCACCCGGGGCTGCCGTTTCGCGCCGGGCACATGAACCCGATCACGCTGGAGAGCAAGTCGCCGCCCATGATGACGACCATGCGGGCGATGTTCGACTTTCTCGCGCCCCGGGAGGACCGGGACGCGGGCGTGAACCTGATCGCCAACCTCGAGCCGATCGCCCCGGAGTGCGAGCTGTTCGACGCCCTGCGGGCGCTGGGCGCGCAGCCGGTGCGCCACATCACCGACTTTGACACCTTCGAGGGCTATCAGCAGATGGCAAAGAGCGCGAAGAACCTCGTGCTCGCGCCCTACGGCGCGCTTGCCGCCGAAGCGATGCGCAAAAAGCACGGCATGCCGTACTGCATGCTCCCCGTCACCTACGACCTTGAACAGATCGACGCGCAGTACGCGCAGATCGCGCAGTTTCTTGGCGGGACGCTGCCGGACATGGGGATGTGCCGCCGGCGCGCCGAGGAGGCCATGCGCCGCGCGCGGGAGGCGCTGAG
>DXVG01000300.1 GCA_019409045.1 Clostridiales bacterium
GCCTGTATGGTCGTGCCGCCGGGCGAGCAGACCATGTCCTTGATCGCGCCGGGGTGCTTGCCGCTTTCGAGCATCATCTTCGCCGTTCCGATCATCGTCTGCGCGGCCATTTCCATCGCCTGCGCGCGCGGAAGGCCCAACAGCACGCCGCCGTCGGCCATTGCCTCGATGAACATCGCGGCATACGCGGGGCCGCTCCCCGCCACGGCGGACTCGGCCTCGATCAGCCGCGAGGGCAGCGTGTACACGCGCCCGATCGCCTCGAACATGCGCCGCACGAAGGCCATTTCCTGCGGCGTGAGCGTGTTTTCCTCGCACAGCGCGGTCACGCCCTCGTTGACCATCGCGGGCGTGTTGGGCATGGTTTGCAGGCAACGCGCGCCCTCGGGAAGCAGCCGGGCAAGCGCCGCGCCGGTCAGCCCCGCCACGATGGACACCACCGCCTTGCCCGCAAGGCCGTCCGCGCAGGCGGCGAGCGCGTCGCGGACGTAGATCGGCTTGACCGCCAGCACGAAAAGCTCCGCGCACCCGGTCAGCTCCCGCGCCGTGGATACGGCGGTCGCGCCCGTATCGCGGGCGAGCGATTCGCGCGCCTGAGGGTTTGTATCGTAGACAAATACGTCGCTTCCGGCGACCACGCCGCTTTTGACGATGCCGCGCGCAATGGCACCGCCCATGTTGCCCGAGCCGATAAAGCCGATCTTCACGGTTCTCCCTCTCCTTTCGTGAGCGCCTCGCGCAGCGCGGCGAGCGCCTGCCGCTCCACGCGCGAGACCGTCATCTGGGAAACGCCTATGCTCTGCGCCACCTCGCGCTGGCCCATGCCCTCGAAAAAGCGCAGGCGTATGACCTCGCGCTGCCGGTCGGTGAGCATGTCCATGGCGCGGCGGAGCATGTCGCTGTCCTCAAACTCGGCGTAGCCCTCGTCCTCGCCGCCCAGAAACCTGCCCAGCGGCGCGCTGTCCTCGTCGTCGGCCGGGAGCGTATCCAGCGACACGGGGTTGATCGCCCCGCGCATCTCCAGCGCCTCGATCACATCCTCGAGCGAGGCGTCCACATGCCGGGCGAGCTCCTCCGCGGTCGGCTGCCGCTGAAGCTGCGCGTGCAGCTCGTCGCGCGCCGCGTCGAGCCTGCGCGAGAGCTCTCCCCCGCGCCGCGGCAGGCGGATCAGCCGCGAGCGGTCGCGGAAGTAGTTTTTGACCTCTCCCACCATCGTGGGCGTGACAAAGCTGGAAAACTTCACGCCGCGCTCCGGGTCGAAGCGCTCAATGGACTTGAGCAGGGAAAGCGAGGCCACCTGATACAGGTCGTCGTAATCCACGCCGCGACCGGAAAAGCGCCGCGCGATGATGGAGGCGATGTACAAATGCGCCTCCACCACGCGGTCGCGTATCGCGGTATCGCCGGTCCGAGCGTATTCCTTCAGCAGCCCCTCCGCGTCGATGAGAGGGCGCTGCGCCACATTGCGCATGGCGAATCCTCCTCAGGGCCGCAGCTGTTTGGTGAGCAGTATGTTGCGTATGCTGCCGTTTTCGCAGTCGATCTGGGCGGCGTCGGCGAGCGATTCGAGTATGGCGCGGATGACCTCCATCTCCTCGGGGGCCATGTCGCACAGGCAGGGGCGCTGCCCCACCGAATGCACATGGATCTCGAGCAGGCCGTCGCCGCCGAGAAACTCCACGCACAGGCCCTCGGGCGGGCACTTCTGCGAGATCATCAGCGAGCAGACCTCCTCGACGGCCATCTTCATATCGTCAATGGCATCCACGGTCAGCCGCGCGCGCGCAAGCACGCCCGCCGCCGTCAGGCGGATGACCAGCATCATGGACTTGTCGGCCGGAACGGTCAGCGTGATCGCGCCCTCTGGCAGTACATCGCGCATCAAGAATCCCCCCACACAAAATTCCACACTCTATTATAAGGGATAAATACCCGCGGGGCAAGGCGCTGTATGCGCCGCGGACGGGGAAATTTGGGTTAACGCCGTCTCCGATCAGCGCCCGCGGGGCTCGCGCATGGCGGCGAGCTTCGCAAACGCGCGCTGAGAGGCCGTCTCTCGCCGCGCGCGGCGGGGAAAATCGCGGTCGAACGCCTCGGCGGCGCGCACGTCCACCTCGAAGGCGTCGCTCTCGAAGAAGCGGCCGGTCACGCCGCGCAGCGCGCCCGGCTCGAGCTCGAGCGCCAGCAGCGCCGCGGCGTACATGCCGTCGGCGGTGCAGATGTCAAACGCGCGCGCGGGGCGAAAGCCGAAGCGCGCGTAATAGTCCGGGTGCCCGTAGATGACCACGGCGCGAAAGCCCATCTCCCGGCACAGCGTCAGCGTATGGCGCACGAGCGCCGAGCCCACGCCGCGCCCCTGATAGACCGGAAGCACGCTCAGGGGGCCGAAGGTGACCGTGGGCGTGTCCTCCACGCGCGAGCGCGTGTAGAA
>DXVG01000301.1 GCA_019409045.1 Clostridiales bacterium
CTGGGAGATGTGTATAAGAAACGGGGCCAGGGGCGCCACCGCCACGCCCACCGCGACCAGCGGGCTCAGGTAGCGTATGCAGCGTATCTCCTTGCCGTCCATGAACACGCCCACCAGCCGCAAAAGCACCATTGACGCCCAGAAGATGGAAATGGCGAGGCTCGAGGTCTGCTCGCTCGCGCCGCGCTGGAGAAAGAGCTGCTTGAAGTACGCCGGGGCGATGCTCTCGTAGCACAGGTAGAGAAACACCAGCACCGCGTAGAGCACAAACTCGCGGTTTTTGAGCACGCTGAACATGTTCAGCTCGCGCCGCGCGCCCGCGGGCCTTTGCAGCCTGCCGCCGGAGGTGACCAGCAGCATCAGCCAGCAGACAAACACCGCCGCCGCGCACATCAAAAGCACGCTCGAGGACGTGCCGCCCCTGCTGGTCAGGTACCACGTCACCGCCATCGGCGCGGCAATGGCGCCCACGCCGTAGAAGATTTGGGAGATGTTCATCCAGCGCGTGGATGCGCCGGGGTTTTCGTCGGTCAGCAGCGCGCTTCCGATAGACTCGCACGGGCCAAAGCCCATGCCGGTGAGGAACAGCCCCACAAACAGAGGCGCGACCGTGCCGGCCGTGGATACGCACACAAGCCCCAGCCCCATCACCGGCGCGGCGCACAGCACCACGCGGCGCTTGCCCAGCGTGTCGGACACCACGCCGCTGACCAGCACGCTGCACAGCGAGCCCGCGGCATATACCGACATCAGCACGCCCATCATCGCCGCGTCCAGCCCGACGCGCGTGGTCAGCCCGCTCACGAGCGTCTGATAGGTGCTCGCGTAAAGGCCCAGTATGCCCACAAGGGCGCAATACAGCCAGTTCTGTGTGCTCTGGCGGCTGTGCATGGTTCCGTCCTCCCTTTGTCTCCGCTCTGCGGCGACCTTTTCATTATAGCAGTTTTTTCGTCATACGTCCAGAAATCCGGCGCGCATTTTGCAAAAATCGCTTGCCATTCCCCCGCGTTCGTTATATAATGTATGCATGATTAACAGAATATTCAAGGAGGTATTCCAGCAATGAAGGCAAATCCCGCTTCCATTCCCAAGACCGACCCTGTCCATCGCCTGCGCGGCTCGCTTCCGAAGATCGGCATCCGCCCGGTGATTGACGGCCGCCGCAAGGGCGTTCGTGAATCTCTCGAGGAGCAGACGATGGGCCTTGCCCGCGCCGCCAAGGAATTCTTGGAGGCCAATCTGCGCCACAGCTGCGGCCTGCCGGTGGAGTGCGTCATCGCCGACACCACCATCGGCGGCTTCAAGGAGGCGGCGGACTGCGCGGAGAAGTTCGCCCGCGAAAACGTGGGCGTCTCCATCAGCGTCACCCCCTGCTGGTGCTATGGCTCCGAGACCATGGACATGGACCCCCTCACCCCCAAGGCCGTGTGGGGCTTTAACGGAACCGAGCGCCCCGGCGCTGTGTACCTCGCCGCGGTGCTGGCCGCGCACGCGCAGAAGGGCCTTCCGGCCTTCGGCATCTACGGCCGCGACGTGCAGGACGCGGGCTGCTACGACATCCCCGACGACGTGAAGGAAAAGCTGCTGCGCTTTGCCAAGGCGGGCCTGGCCGTTGCCGAGATGCGCGGCAAGTCCTACCTGGCGATGGGCTCGATCTCCATGGGCATCGCCGGCTCCACGCCCAATCCCACGCTGTTTGAGAAGTACCTGGGCATGCGCTATGAGTCCGTGGACATGTCCGAGTTCGTCCGCCGCTGGGAGGAGGGCATCTACGATCCCGAGGAGTTCGAGCGCGCCATGAAGTGGGTGGACGAGAACCTCACCATCGGCTGGGACAAGAATCCCCCCGAGGTCGCCCACACGCCGGAGAAGAAGCGCGAAGTGCTGGAAAACTGCGTCAAGATGGTCATGATCGGCCGCGACCTGATGATCGGGAACCCGAAGCTCGCCGAGATAGGCTTTGTCGAGGAGAGCTGCGGGCACAACGCCATCGCCGCCGGCTTCCAGGGCCAGCGCCAGTGGACCGACCACATGCCCAACGGCGACTTGATGGAGTCGCTTTTGTGCTCCAGCTTTGACTGGAACGGCATCCGCGAGCCCTTCGTCGTGGCCACCGAGAACGACATGCTCAACGGCATAACCATGCTCTTTGGAAAGCTGCTGACCAACACCGCCGCCGGCTTTGCCGACGTGCGCACCTACTGGAGCCCCGAGGCCGTGGAGCGCGTGACCGGCTGGAAGCCCGAGGGCCTCGCCGAGAACGGCTTTATCCACCTGATCAACTCCGGCGCGGTGACGCTCGAGGCGAGCGGCCAGTGCGAGATCGACGGCAAGCCCGCCATGAAGCCCTGGTGGGATATCTCCTCCGAGGAGGCCGCCAAGTGCCTGGACGCCACGCAGTACTGCTACGGCGACCTGTTCTACTT
>DXVG01000302.1 GCA_019409045.1 Clostridiales bacterium
AGCCGAGGTAGTTTGCCAGCAGCACGCCGTTGAGGTACTCGCCGCGGCTGGCGGCGAAGTCCGGCGTGCGCACGCGCTCGATCTCGCGGCAGGTGCTCTCCAGCAGCGCCTCCAAATCGAACGCAAGCCCCAGCTCGCGGGCGATCTGCCGGTAGCGGTCCGCCACTTTGGCGAACTCCTCTGCGCAGCTCTCGCCGCGCTCCACGCGCTGATAGCAGCGATACAGAAGGTCTGTCACCTTGTCGTCCCCGTCGAAGCGCCTGCCCGGCGCGCTGGGCACCACATACCTGCGCCGCGCGTCCGCGAGCAGTATATTCTTCGCCTTTTCAAAGCCGCCCGCGTCCGCGAGCGACGATCCGCCAAACTTACATACGATGGTGCTCATATCCAAGTCGTCCTCCGCGCGTTCTTGCCCCTGGCGGCGCGCGCCGCCTTCCGGACGCTTCACAGTATAGCCGCGGACGGGCCTGCGCGTCAACAGAGGCAGGGTTAATTCGTCTCTCGCGGACAGTTGTTTTTCTGTAAAAGACATGCGCGCATCCTCGCGGAAATTTTTTATTGAATATTTTGGCAAACTGGGCTACAATAGTACAAAGAGGAGGGAACGGCATGAAGAAGTATGTCATCGGCGTGGACGTGGGCGCAAGCAAGACGCTGTGCGGGCTGTTTGACGAGCAGATGCGGCTGGTGCGCGTGATACAGCGCCCGACGGACGCGGAGCTGGGCCCGGAGGCGATGATGGACGCGCTGGACGGGCACGTTCGGGAGCTGACGCGCGGCGCGGGCGTGGCGCTGGAGGACGTGCGCGGCGCGGGCGTGGCCTTTCCCTCGCATGTGGATTTTGCCGACGGCGTGCTTCTGGAGACGGCGGATCTGTGCCTGCTCAGCGACGCGCCGGTGCGCTCGATGCTCTCGGAGCGGCTGGGGCTTCCCGTGTGCGTGGACAACGATTCCAACGCCGCGGCGCTGGCGGAACACCGGCTGGGCGCGGGGCGCGGGTATCGGCACATGATCTACGTTTCCATCTCCTCGGGCGTGGGCGGCGGCCTGATCCTCAACGGCGAGCTATACCGGGGCATACACGGCTGCGCGGGGGAGATCGGGCACATGTTCGTGTCCGATTCCACGGGCTATCCGTGCGGCTGCGGCGTTTCGGGCTGCGTGGAGTCCATATCCTCGGGGCTGAACATGGCAAAGTACGCCATGGAGCGCATACAGGAGGGCGCGGAGAGCCGCATACTCGACCACGCGGGCACCATTGCGCGCATCGACATGGTGGCCGTGGGCAAGGCGCTGGCGGAGGACGACCCGCTGGCGATGGAGGTGATCGAGCGTGGCGCGGAGTATCTGGGGCGCATGTTCCAGTCGCTATATCAGGTGTTTGACATCAACGTATTCGTATACGGCGGCGGCGTGACCAAGCTGGGCGAGCGGTTCGTATCGCGCGCCATTGCCGCCTACAGGCGCTATTCGCAGATGGAGTACCGCTATCCGGCGAAGTTTTTGCCCGCGGAGCTGGGCGACAACGCGGGCATGATCGGCGCGGCGCTGCTGGTGAAGTAATGGGCAGGTTCTTTTCCGCGTGGGAGCCGTTTCTCTCCCGCGTTCCGGGCGAGGGCGTGCGCGTCGTGGAGCACGCCGTGCAGTGCGCCCCGCTTGCGGGCCTGAAGCTCGCGTTTTTCAGCGACATACACGCCTCCCCGCGGTTTTCGGACGCGGCGCTGGAGGCGCTTTTTGCGCGCGTGGACGCCCTGGGGGCGGACGCGGTGTGCGTCGGCGGGGATTTTGCCGAGGACGCGCGGAGCCTGGGAAGGCTGCTGCCGTTTTTTTCGCTTTTGCATCCGAGGCTGGGGATATTTGCCTGCAAGGGCAACAACGACAGCGAGATCGAGGGCTTTGAGGCCGCCGTGCGGCCCTACATGCGCCTGCTGGTCAACCGCAGCGTGGAGCTGGGCGGGCTATGGATCGGCGGCGTGGACGAGCGCAAGTGGGGCGTGCCGCGCGCGGGAGAGGTGTTCCCCGCCGGCGCGCGCGGCTTTCGGGTGCTACTGGCGCATTACCCGGTGGCGCAGGTCTATGCGGGCGGCGCGCGGGCGGACTTACAGCTCTCCGGGCACACGCACGGCGGGCAGGCGTGCGTGCTGGGCGTATCGCCCTACACGTTCTTTTTTGAGCCGCGCAGGCACGCGTGGATCAGCGGGGAGTGCGTGCTGGGCGGCGTGCGCGCCATTGTGTCCAACGGCGTGGGCATGAGCCGCGTGTGCCTGCGGGTGGGCGTGCCGCCGCAGGTGCATCTGATACGGTTCGTGGCGTAGGCGCGGAGGACGACGGAGGCGGAGGCGAGGCTGAGGAGGTTTGGGA
>DXVG01000303.1 GCA_019409045.1 Clostridiales bacterium
CAACCCGCCCCGCCCCGCGCGCAGGAGATACGATATACCGCCCGCGCAGCGCGTGGACGGCGCGCCGCCGGACGGGCGCATGCAGCGCCCGCCCCGCGAGGAGCATCCGCCCCGCGAGGAGCGCCCGCCGCGCACGGAGCGCCCGCCGCGCACGGAGCGCCCGCCCCGGCCCGCCGAAGCCGGGCGCGCCGCCTGCGCGCCGCCGGAGAACCTGCTGGCCGGGCGCAACCCCATCCGCGAGGCCATCCGCGGCGGCGCGCCGCTGGAAAAGCTGCTGGTGGCCGAGGGCGACCTCTCCGGCGCGGCGCGCGAGATCGTGCGCATGGCGCGGGAGGCGGGCGTGGTGGTGCAGTTCGTGGACCGCTCCCGGCTCGACGCGGTCTACCCCGCGCATCAGGGGCTGCTCGCGTTCCGCTCGGCGCGCGCGTACTCCACGGTGGAGGACATACTCGACTATGCCCGCGAGCGCGGCCAGACGCCGCTGGTGGTGGTGCTTGACCAGGTGACCGACCCGCACAACCTCGGCGCGATCATACGAAGCTGCGAGTGCGCGGGCGCGCACGGCGTGATCATCCCCGAGCGCCGCGCGGCGGGGCTGACCCCCGCGTGCGAGAAGGCGGCGGCGGGCGCGCTGGAGCACATGCGCGTGGCGCGCGTGAAGAACCTCAACCGCGCGCTGGAGCAGCTCAAGCGCGCGGGGCTCTGGGCGGTCGCGGCCGCGCTGGAGGGCGAGAACGCGCTGGAGGCGGACCTGTCCGGCCCGATCGCGCTGGTGATCGGCTCCGAGGGCGAGGGCATATCGCGCCTGACGCTGTCGATGTGCGATCGCCGCGTCACGCTGCCGATGCTGGGCAAGATAAACTCGCTCAACGCCTCGGTCGCGGCGGGCGTTCTGCTCTATCAGGTGGTGCGCGCGCGGGGAGGCAAGGCGTGAAGCGGCGGCGCGTGCTGATCGTGGACGGCTACAACGTGCTCAACGCGTGGAAGGACGTGCAGGGCATGGACGCGCTCTCGCTCAGCGACGCGCGCGACGCGCTGGCCGCGCGCCTGATGGACTACGCGGGCTTTTCCGGGCAGAAGGTCGTGCTGGTCTACGACGCCTACCTGGGCGACCGCAGGGCGCGCACGCAGGAGCGCATGGGCCCGCTGACCGTCGTCTATACGCAGAAGAACGAGACGGCGGACAACTACATCGAGCGGCTGTGCGACCAGTACGCGCGCGACGCCGAGCTGGGGCGCGTGGAGGTGCGCGTGGCCACCAGCGACCTGGTCGAGCAGATGGTGGTGCTCGGCCGCCACGCCACGCGGCTGTCTGCGCGGGAGCTGCTTGTGGAGGTCGGCCAGGTATCGCGCGTCGGCCGCGAGCGCATGGCGGCCAGGCCGCAGGCCCGCTCGGCGATCATCGAGCGCCTGCCCGAGGACGTGGCGCGGCGGCTGGAGGCCATGCGTCGGGGAGAAAAGCATCCGGAGGACAACAAGCCTTGATGTATTACCAGAGATTTGAAAACATGGCCGACGAGGAGGTCGTGCTGCTGGCGCAGGGCGGCGACGGCGCGGCGCTGGAGCACCTGCTCAACAAGTACAAAAACTTCGTGCGCACCAAGGCGCGCAGCTACTTCCTCATCGGCGCGGACCACGAGGACATCGTGCAGGAGGGCATGATCGGCCTGTACAAGGCCATCCGCGACTTCAAAAGCGAAAAGCTGACCTCGTTTCGCGCGTTTGCCGAGCTGTGCGTCACCCGCCAGATCATCACCGCCATCAAGACCGCCACGCGCCAGAAGCACATACCGCTCAACAGCTATGTGTCGCTCAACAAGCCCATCTACGACGAGGAGAGCGACCGCACGCTCCTGGACGTCATCAGCGAGGACGTACCCTCCGACCCCGAGGCCATGCTCATCGACCGCGAGGATCTGACCTTCATCGAGGGCCGCATCGGCGAGATGCTCTCCGACCTTGAAAAGCGCGTGCTGGCGCTCTACATGGAGGGCAAAAGCTATGTGGAGATCTCCGAGGCCATGGGCCGCCACGTCAAGAGCGTGGACAACGCGCTGCAGCGCATCAAGCGCAAGCTGCTCAAATATCTGGAAAAAAAGTGAGAGGCGGAAAATTTAATATTAAGCTGTTGACAAAAGCGCAAAACTAAAGTACAATACACTTCGTATGACGGCGGGAAACGCGCGGGTGTAGCTCAATGGCAGAGCCCCAGCTTCCCAAGCTGATCACGTGGGTTCGATTCCCATCACCCGCTCCATACGCCCGAAAAGACCCAGAACGATTTTAGGAGGAGTATCAACCATGGCGAAGGCAAAATTCGAGCGCACGAAGCCGCATGTAAACATCGGCAC
>DXVG01000304.1 GCA_019409045.1 Clostridiales bacterium
GTTCAGGCGTCGGCGTGGGACGGGACGTGCGCGCGGGCGCGGTTGCGAGCGGGCTCGTCATGGGCGTCTGTATCGGCGGCGCGGCGACCTGCACGCGCTGCGCGTCCGCGCCGCGGGCGGTGGCGTCCTCCCAGGCGATCTGGCCGCACAGGCACAGCAGAACCAGCGCGAGACAGGCGCATATGTACGCCGTCAGCGCCTTTCCCTTTCGCACCGCCCGAAGATAATCCGAATATGAGTCAAAGTGCGACGCCCAGTCAAACTTCCGCCATGACACAGGCCGACCCTCCTATTGCTTTCATGTCTTATATTATACACGATTTTGTACGAATTTTGGCATAATTCGGTAAAAAGTATTTTATTATTCACATTTTTGAAACATATTTAATCTTCAAGAAATGATTTCAATGCATTACGGCCGCTCCCTACCCGATGGCGGGAGCGGCCGCAGTGCGCAGGCGCGCTAGGGGTTCGGCGTCGCCGTCGCTTCGATCGTCGCCGAGGGATTCGGCGTCGCCGTCGCCTCGATGGTTGCCGAGGGGCTGGGCGAGGCGGAGGCAGCCGGCGTAGTACCCAGACCGCCGTTGAGTGCGTTGAGGCCGAAGGTCACCAGCATGCCGATGAGGAACACGATGATGAGCCACTTCTGGGTGACGGGCAGGCGCTGTTCGAGCTTGCGCTCGAGCATGCGTGGTATCCATAATACCAGCACCAGCGCGATGACGAAGCCCCACATGCCCACGGAGCTGCTGTCGCCGGGGATGGGGATCATCAGCGCGACTGCCGCCAGCGCGCCCAGCACGATGCCGAGGATCATCTGCGCGCGGCGGAACTGCCTGTCGTCCATCTTCGCAACGAAGTTGTAGAGCGCGCCCTTGTCGACGGGGCGGTCGTCCTCCAGCGAGGGCAGCTCCTCGTCCTCAAAGGGTATGTCCTCGATGGCGTTCGGCGGGGCTTCCTCCGGCTCGATCTTGGGAAACTGCACGGCAGTGACCTCGATCTCCTCCTGCGCGTCCTGGGATTCGGCCTGCGCGCCGTCGTCCGCCGCTTGCTGCGTCTCCTCCGCCGGTCGCACGTCGCCGTCCGGCTGCTGCGAAGCCTCCTGCGGCTGTTTGATCTCGCGCGCGTCCTCCTGGTCGGGAGTTTGCTGCGGATCGGGCTGTGTATTGCGTCTGTCCTGGTCGAGCGTATCGGACACCGGCGATTCCTCCGTTCAAAATAGGATTACAAGTTATGATAACACGAAAACGCGCGGGATGCAAGGGGTCCATCCGCCTCAGCGGCCGAGAATCGCATCCACAGCCTGTTCGATCAGGCGAGAGGTCCCCTCCCCCGCCTGCACGCCCACCACGGCGGTGCCGCAGCCATCGACGGGGATGAGCACCCTGCGGGCGGCGCTCTGCGCGATGGCCACGGCCATGGCGGGCGTGACCTCGCCCACCAGCGCGTCGGCAAGCACGATGCCCATCGGCCCCGCGATGACCTCCGCCCTGCGGCAGGCGACCAGCACCGCGTTCTCGCCCGTGGCCGCGCGCGTCGCGCCGGCCTTGAGCATGGCCACGGTCGCAAGCGCGTTCGTGCCCACACAGGTGATGTCGCGCTCCCCCGCCTTCCTGAGCGCCTCCACGAGCTGACGGCCGATGCCGCCGCCCTGCCCGTCCACGATCAATATGCGCATATTTCCTCCCTCACAGTTCGATCTCCTCGCCCGTGGCGAGCAGGCAGAGCCGCCGCTCCTTCACGGGCATGTGCGTGATGCGCTCCAGCGCGAGCGCGTACATCGCGAGCTGGCGGCGGTAGTGGCGCACCAGCGCCTCCCGGTCGCGCGTGGCGTCGGTCTTGTAATCGAGCAGCACCCACGCACCATCCTCCACAAAGCAGCAGTCCACGGTGCCCTGCACGAGCACCTCGCCGCCGTCAAACCGCTCGTTCGCCGCCTCCCCGAGCGCCTCGGCGACGCCCATGCGCACGTTGAACGGCCACTCGCGGCGCACGGTCGCGCTCGCAAGCAGCCGAGCACCCGTCCCCCCCGCAAAAAAGCGCGCGAGCCGTTCGGGGCGGACGGCGCGCACCTCCCGCTCGGCCAGCCTGTTTTCGAGGCGAAGCCGCGCAAGCTGCGCGCGTATCTCCCCAGTAAGCGCGGCTTCGTCCAGACCGCGCAGGCTCGAAAATTCCAGCATCTGAAGCGCGCGGTGGTAGGCGCTGCCCCGTTCCGCGCCGGTCATGTGCTCCTCCTGCATAAACAGGGGGCGCGGCGCGAGCGCGGGAAGCTCGCGGGGGCCCTCCGCCTCCCGGACGAGCCCGGACACGGTGAGCTTGAGCGGGCGCTCGCTGTCGCGCATGTGCGGAT
>DXVG01000305.1 GCA_019409045.1 Clostridiales bacterium
AGGTCGAACACGGAATCGTTGAGCAGTTCCTCCGATACCTTGATCATCGTCGCCAACTTGTACGCGCCAATGGACACCTGTCCGAAGGAATCGTCGCTTTCGGGGTACGCGGCTTCCTCGTCGATCCAGCTGGCCGTGCCCTTGGAGGCGACCACGGGAATCTTGCGATCGCCGGAGGAGGTGTGGATCACATGAGCAAACTGTCGGAAGATGTTCTGTTCCTCCAGCGCTTCGATGAGCGTGCGCTCGTATTCATCCGGCGCGAGATAGCCGCCCTCCGATTCCACGCCGACCTGCAGGGCGTTGAGCACCTCGTGCGGCACGGACTTGGCGCGCATGGTGCGCCAGAAGGCCGCTTTGTATTCGTCGGTGGCGCGCCCGGTCTTGCCTTGATCGGCATCCGCACCGGGGCGCGCAGTGATGGGCTTGCCCACGGGCTGGCTCAGTTCGCGGTCAATGGCGGACTGACGCTCAAGGCGCTCGATCTCCCTGCCAAGGGCCACCACATCGGCCTCCATGCTGTCGTAGGTGGCGGCGTCCTCGGCGGAGAGCATGCCGTCTGCGCCGCGCTTGCTGTCGAGGAACGCTTTGGCGGCGTCCCATGCCTTGGCGCGCTTCTCGCGCAGGGAAAGGATCTGGTTCATAGCGGTATCCTCCTCAATACTTCAAAAGCGCCAGCCTCTTTTCGAGGTCTGACGCTCTTACTCGGGATTCGGGCTTGGGCGCGCGGGCTTTCAGCTTATTCAGAAGGCAATTCGTGACCGCGCGGCGAGAATAGAGGAAGCTGTCCTCTGCGTCCGGCTCCGCTTCCTGACGCTGGAACATGATCTCATCGCAGAAGCCCAATTCCAGCGCCTTGTTTGCGTTCATCCACGTCTCCGCATCCATGAGATGCGAAAGCCGCGCGCGCGACAGGCCGGTCTTGATTTCATAAGCGTTGATGATGCTCTCCTTGACTTCGTCCAGCATCTGGATGACGCGGCGCATTTCCTCGGTGTCGCCCATGGCCACAGTGAGCGGGTTGTGGATCATCATGGTGGACACAGGTGACATGAGCACGCGCGTGCCCGCCATGGCGATGACGGAGGCGGCAGAGGCGGCGATACCGTCCACCTTCACAGTAACGTCGCCGGGATAGTCCATGAGCATGTTGTAGATCTGCGCAGCGGCCACGCAATCCCCGCCGGGGCTGTTGATCCAGATCGTGACCGGGCCGCTCTCCGAGAACAACTCCCCCTTGAACGCGGCGGGCGTCACGTCGTCGTCAAACCAGCTTTCCTCGGCGATGGTGCCCTCCAGCCGTAGCACGCGCGCGTCCGGGGCCGTCTCATCCCGCGCCCAGTTCCAAAACTTCTTCATCATGTTTCCTCCTGTTGCCCTTCCGCCAGACGATGCCGGCGAGCACAAAAAAGACACACGGCACAGCCACGCTGTTGCCGTATGCCTTGTACTGCGCCGTATCCGAGCCCGGGTCTTTGAGCCATTTAATGAGTTGCGCTTCCTTTTTCCGTTTCGCTGACGCCCCCGACGCCTGCCGGTATTCTTCGAATATCGCCGCCCAGCGCCGTATCTCCGCTTCGGATGGCGAAGGGTCGCCCAGCTGTTCGCACCAGCCATCCGGGAAGCCCTGCAACCGGCAGCATTCACCGGGCGTCAGGCGGCGCACGATGTACCCGCCCTGCGGGGCGGACACCGCGCCCGGCCCTTCGGCCACCAGCGTGGCGGAGACTTCTTCCACCACGTTCATGCGGTACTGCGCGTTCTCCCCGGATGTGAAGCAGGCGCGGTCGAGACAGTATGACGGGGATCCTTGGCCGATGACCGGCGGGTCTTTCCAGTCCCGCGCCATGATGGGGGAAGCGACTTCCCGGTCTATCTGCATGTATGAGCAGGCGGTGACGCAATAGGCGGGAGCCCTCGTCTCCACGACCACCGTGCCGCCCTGGTTGCAGCAGGCGTTGCCGCCGCCGCGGTCGAGCGTCCGGCTGGTCGAAGCCTCGTAAAACCCGCTCTTCGGGTTTGGGGAGAGCATCCCCTTGCTCGTCGCGGAGCCTATGCCAAAGGCTTTTGGCGCAAACAACGTCTGGTCGTTGTGGCAGCCCAGCGTCGCCGACAGGTCTTTCTGGACCAGCGCGCCCTTGCCCCCGCCCTCGCAGCCCGAGCGGATCTTCAGGGTCAGGGGCGGCCGCGGCACAGTGACGCCCGGCGGCTTTCCGTTGCGCAGCGTGGGCGCCCTTTCTTCCTGAAAACCTATCCCCCGGCTGGAGGCACTGTTTTCATCGCGGAAGCCTGCTGCTCCAACGCGGCTTTCAGTACCTCCGGCAGCTCCTTGCCGCGCTTCG
>DXVG01000306.1 GCA_019409045.1 Clostridiales bacterium
CGCAGGAAGCAAAAATCACTTCCGCTTGTTCTCTTTCGGAAGTGATTTTTGCGTTCGGGGGCTTTGTCAGCGCTCTGAAAACGCGGCGAAAGACTCGCCGCGTTTTGGCACGCGCCGCGCTCAGGCCATGACGACCTCCTCCACGGTGTCGTCCATCACCACCAGCACATACGGCTGGCCCTTGCCCGCGCGGTTTTCGATGGCTACGTCCTCGGTGTTGAAGCGCGACTGCGCGCCGCCCTTCTGGAACACCGCAAAGTCGTAGGGCATGCGCACCGGCAGCGCCGCGGCGATGCGCGAGCCGTTCATGCCGTTTTTGAGGAACGTGATGGCCTTGAGCCCCTTGCCGCCGCGCGCCTGTCGGTCGAAGTCGATCAAGAGGCACCGCTTCATGTAGCCGCGGTCGGTCACGATCAGCGCCTCGCCCTCGCCGTTGTGCGCAAAGCACGCGGCTACGCGGTCGTCCGGGGCGAGCTGTATGGCCTTCACGCCCGCGGCCGTGCGGCCGAGCACGCTGACCTCCGAGAGCGCAAAGTGTATCGCCATGCCCTGCTGCGTGACCACCAGCAGCCCCGGCTCCTGCGTGGGCGGCAGCACCGCCGCGAGGCGGTCGCCCTCCCGCAGGTTGATGGCGGCGTAGCGGCTCTTGCGCACGTTCAGGTCGGCCAGCGCGACGCGCTTGATCAGCCCGCTGCGCGTGACGAGCACGGCCTCGCCCGTCCATTCCTTGTCCGGCAGGAGCACCTGGACCAGCGCCTCGTCGCGCTCCAGACCCGCGAGCAGCCCGCCCAGCGGCAGGCCGCGGTCGCGCGGGCGGCATTCGGGGATCTGCGATACGCTCACCGGATAGCAGTTGCCCGCGTCGGTAAAGAACAGCAGCTTTTCGTCGGTCATCGCGTCGAGCTGCGCCCTGGGCGGCTCCGCGCCCTCCAGCGCCCTTTCCGCGCTCCTGCGCGCGAACCTGCGCACAAAGCCCGCGTGCGTGACCACCACGGTGGCCTCGTCCGCCACCGGCGCCTCCTCCTCGATGACGATCTGCTCAAACGAGTCCACCAGCCGCGTGCGCCGCGCGTCGGAGAACTTCTCGCCGATCTGCGAAAGCTCCGCCTTGATCACAGCCATCAACTTTTTCTCGCTGGAGAGTATGCCGCGCAGGCGGGCGACGCGCCTTTGTATCTCCTCATACTCCTTGCGCAGCGTGAGTATCTCCAGATTGGTCAGCCGCTGCAGGCGCATGTCCAGAATTGCCTGCGCCTGCGTCTGCGTCAGCGCGAAGCGGCCCATCAGCCTCTCCCGCGCCTCGGCGGGGGTCTTGCTGGCGCGTATGAGGCGGATGACCTCGTCCAGGTTGTCCACCGCGACGATCAGGCCCTCCAATATGTGCGCGCGGGCCTCGGCCTGCTCGAGCTCGTGGCGCGTGCGGCGCGTGACCACGTCCTTCTGGTGGCGGATGTAGTGGCAGATGAGCTCCTTGAGCCCCAGAAGCACGGGCTTTCCATCGGCAATGGCGACCATGTTCACGCCGAAGGTCACCTGAAGGTCCGAGTACTTGTAGAGCACGTTGAGCACCTTTTCGGGGTCTGCGTCGCGCTTGATCTCTATGACGGCGCGCATGCCCTGCCGGTCGGACTCGTCGCGTATGTCGTTAATGCCCGCAAGCAGCGACTTTTTCTCCTCGCTCAGGCGCAGTATCTTTTCCAGCATCGCGGACTTGTTGACCTGATAGGGTATCTCTGTGATGACCAGCAGCTTCTTGCCGTTGGGCGCGGGCTCGATCTCCACCTTGGCGCGCAGCTTGATCTTGCCGCGCCCCGTGCGGTACGCCTCCAGAAGCTCGCCGTCGGCGGCGAGCACGCCGCCGGTGGGAAAGTCCGGCGCGGGGATGTGGCGCATCAGCGCCTCGGTGGTGATGTCCGGGTCGTCGATCTGCGCGACCACGCCGGAGACGACCTCGCCCAGGTTGTGCGGCGGTATGCTGGTGGCAAGGCCCACGGCGATGCCGCTCGCGCCGTTCACCAGCAGGTTCGGAAAGCGCGCGGGCAGCACGTCCGGCTCCTTCTGCGTGTCGTCAAAGTTCAGGTGGAAGCCCACGGTGTCCTTGTCGATGTCCTGCAAAAGCACCTGCGCAAGCTCTGTCATGCGCGCCTCGGTGTATCGCATGGCCGCGGGGCTGTCGCCGTCGATGGAGCCGAAGTTTCCGTGGCCGTCCACCAGCGGCGCGCGCATCACGAACGGCTGCGCCATGCGCGCCAGCGCGTCGTATACGCTGGTATCCCCGTGGGGGTGGAACTTACC
>DXVG01000307.1 GCA_019409045.1 Clostridiales bacterium
GGCGGCGGCAGAAGATCTCCGGCAGGTCGAAGTATGAAACCGAGCCCAGCCGCAGCAGCGTCTCCGGCGTCATGCGCATCCCTCCCCCGCAGACTATGCCGCGCGCGCCGGCCGCGTTCAAGGATTGCGCGCCATGCGCATATGCTGTATAATGGCGACAAAGGGAGGCGTATTTATGAAGGTATTGCTCTTAAACGGAAGTCCCCGCAGGCGCGGGAACACCTTTCAGGCGCTGGAGATCATCGCCCGCGCGCTGGAGGCGGAGGGCGTGGAGGCGGAGATCTGCCAGCTTGGCGGCAAAAACGTGCGCGGCTGCCAGAGCTGCGGCGGCTGCGCGCGCCTGAAGAACCGGCGCTGTGCGCTGGAGGACGACATGAACGATATCCTGGAGAAGATATGGGCCGCGGACGGGCTGGTCATCGGCTCGCCGACCTATTTCAGCAACGTCTCCAGCGAGGTCAAGGCGCTGATCGACCGCGCGGGCGTGGTCTCCGGCGCGAACGGCGGCCTCCTGCGCGGCAAGGTCGGCGCGGCGGCGGTGGCCGTGCGGCGCGCGGGCTCGAACTTCACCTTCGCCGCCATCAACTTCCTGTTTACAAAGTGCGAGATGCCCGTGGCCTCCTCCGGCTACTGGAACATGACGCTGGCGCGCGACCCCGGCGAGATACAGGGCGACGAGGAGGGCATACGCACGTTTGAGACGCTGGGCCGGAGCATGGCCTTCATGGTCAAGCGGCTGCGCGCCTGACGCCGACCGCCTCAGCACAGGTTGGCAAGCGATATCTCCTCCGCCGCGCGTATGTGCTCGAGCGCGCCGCCGAGCCGGACGAGCGAGCGCAGGCAGTCGTCCACATCGCCCGCCTCCAGGCAGACGCGCGCGTCGGACAGCTCGCAGGCGACCTCGTGCAGCGCGTCGTGGGAGGCGAATATCTCCAGGGAGGGCGCGACCTCGGCCCAGCGGCGCTCAAGCGCGGCAATGGCCTGGAGCGCACCTCGCGCGTCGTCCACGCGCAGGCGCTCGGCCGCCGCGGCGCGCATGTCCTCCAGTTCATCGGTCGAGCGCAGCACATGCGCCCGGGCGCAGGCGCACACGCCCGCGGCCAGCGCCACCACGACCAGCAGGGCGATCAGCGTAGAGCGCATTACCAGCGCACCTGTTCCGGCTCGAGCGCGTTGAGGCGCATGCGCTCGCCCGCGCGCGTTTGCAGCGCGAGGCGGCCCTGCGTGTCCAGACAGGCGAGGTAGACCTCCTGCGCGCTCAGGCCGCGGCGCTCAAGCAGCGCGTTGAGCCACCGCTCGTCCTGCCCGGTGGTCGCAAGGTTGTTTTTCTGCACGCGGCCGTCCATGATCAGCGGCATCGGCAGGCCCTCGTAGCCCGCGTCCACGCCCGCCTCCCCGGCGGCGAGCGGACGCCTGCGCGCCTCGGGAAACGCGCTGAGCTTGCCGTTTGCCTCGACCACGGCGGTGCCGACCTCGGAGGGGTCGAGTATGCCCGCGCCGCGCAGGCCCTCCAGAAGGTCCGACAGGCTCAGGCAGAGCCGCTTGAGCTCGCGCTCGTCGATCACGCCGCGCGCGATCACCACCGAGGGCTTGCCGGACACGAACGCGCGCAGGCGGTCGCTCTTGAGCGTGAGCAGCGAGATCAGGCTGTGCATGGCAAACAGCGCCATCACCGGCAAAAGGCCGTACAGAAGCGGCGTGGACACCGATTCCATCGGCGCGGAGATCAGGTCCGCGAGCAGAATGGCCATGGCGAACTCGTAGGGCTGAAACTGCCCGAGCTGGCGCTTGCCCAGCCCGCGCATGGTGAGGATCATCACCACATAGAGCACCAGCGCGCGCAAGAACAGCGTAAACATGCGATCACCCCCCGCTTACCTTCCCCGCGCGCGGGGCCGCGCATGCGCCGTTTCAGAATTAACTTGCCTTCCTCGGGAAACGGTATTATCATAGTGTCGGAGTTTTCAAAACGATTTGAGATGGAAAGGGGAGTTTTTCATGGCTTCTTTCTTCAGCGATCTTGGCAAGACATTTCAGAACGCTGCGAAGTCGATTCAGAAGAAGACCGCGGACGGCGTGGAGGCGGGAAGGCTCAACAGCGAGCTTCGCAGCCTGCGGGACGAGCGCACCAGGCTGTTCGCGTCTCTGGGCGAGGCCTATTACGCTTCCCACCGCAAGGAGGACGCCTCGGAGCAGCTCGCGCTGCTGATGCGCCGCATCGACGAGCTGGACGCGCGCGTCAAGACGGTGAGCGACGCGCTGGACGCGCTGGACAACAAGCAGCGC
>DXVG01000308.1 GCA_019409045.1 Clostridiales bacterium
TCTCGCACGCCAGGCGGATGGACCACTCGTTTTCAAACATCAGTACGTCGCGCCCCGCGCGGTCCACGGCGGGCACGGTGGTGGAGGTCAGCCGCAGCCTGTCCGGCGGCTTGGGCGTGCTCACAATCCAGCGCACAAACCGGAACGGCAGATTCTCGCGCAGTATGCTCACGCCGTACTCGCTCTTTAACCGGTACTCCAATACGTCCATCTGCAAAACGCCCACCACGCCCGCGATCATCTCCTCGCGGCCGATGTTGGGGCGCTTGAAGGTCTGTATGGCGCCCTCCTGCGAAAGCTGGGATACGCCCTTCAAAAACTGCTTGCGCTTCATCGAGTCCTCGGGGCTGACCCGGCAGAAAAACTCCGGCGCGAACAGCGGTATGCCCTGATAGCGCACCGGCGCGCCCGTGCACAGCGTGTCGCCCAGCCGGAAGATGCCGGGGTCGAACAGGCCGATGATGTCGCCGGGGTAGGCCTTCTCCACCGTCTCGTGCTCCTGCGCCATGAACTGCTGCGGCTGGGCGAGCTTGATCTTCTCGCCCGAGGAGGAGTGCCACACCGTCATGCCCTTTTCAAACACGCCCGAGCACACGCGCATGAACGCCAGCCGGTCGCGGTGCGCGGGGTTCATGTTGGCCTGAATCTTGAAGATAAAGCCTGTGAACTTCTCGTCCCCGGGCGCGATCTCGCCCGCGTCGGACACGCGCGGCGTCGGGGGCATCGTGTAGGCGAGGAAGCGCCTGAGAAACGGCTCCACGCCGAAGTTGTTGCTCGCCGAGCCAAAGAACATGGGCGTGAGCTTGCCTGCGAGCACCTGCGAAAGGTCGAATGGGTCGCCCGCCACGTCCAGAAGCTCCACGTCCTCCAGTAGCTTTTCGTAATAGCTCTGCCCGATGGCCTCGGGAAGGCGCGCGTCGTCCAGGGGGATGCTCTCCACCTCCACCTGCCTCTGCCCGTGGTCGCCGCCGCGATACAGCTCCACCACGCGCGTGTCGCGGTGGTACACGCCCTGAAAGTCGCCGTGTATGCCGATGGGCCAGTTGACCGGGCAGGAGCGTATGCCCAGCACCTGCTCGATCTCCTCCATCAGCTCAAACGGGTCGCGCCCGGCGCGGTCCAGCTTGTTGACGAAGGTGAAGATGGGGATGGAGCGCATGCGGCACACCTTAAACAGCTTCACCGTCTGCTCCTCCACGCCCTTGGCGTTGTCGATGAGCATCACGGCGCTGTCGGCGGCCACCAGCGTGCGGTAGGTGTCCTCGGAGAAGTCCTGATGGCCGGGCGTGTCCAGTATGTTGATGCGGAAGCCGTCAAAGTCGAATTGCATCGCGGAGGACGTGACCGATATGCCGCGCTGCTTTTCGATCTCCATCCAGTCGGACGTGGCGTGGCGCGCGGCCTTGCGCGCCTTGACCGAGCCCGCCTGCCGGATCGCCCCGCCGTAGAGCAGCAGCTTCTCCGTCAGCGTGGTCTTGCCCGCGTCCGGGTGGGATATGATGGCGAACGTGCGCCTTCGCGCGACCTCCTCGGGAAGCTCCGGGTGCAGCATGTGCGTTCCTCCGATCCAAAAAATCACAACCTATATTTTAACCACTGTGGCGAACGCATGTCAATCCCGCCCGGCGGCGATTTGCGTTAATTCCTTGAATGCCGGGAAAATTTTCGCGCGGGGGTTGACGTTTTGGCGCTTCCGGGCTATGATAGGAAGGAGGGTATTTCCACATTCCCATCTGATTTACAGGAGGTGGCAAGGCGTGGACGACGGCGCTAGATGCGTGTCCGGTGAAGGCGTGCCTCGAAGTAGGCCGGTCCGCCGCCTGGCCGCGGACTGACCTTTCAGGCTGCCATTCTCACACCTGTCGAAACGCAAACGTCGCAAGCACAGCACGATCCCAAGGGCGGTGTGCTGTTTTCGTGCGTTTCAAACATCATGAGGAGGGTGAAGCCATTGGATTTTGAAATGATCCGCGCCCGTCTGGATAAGCTCGTCTCCGAGGGGCGCAAGGGCGAACTGCGCGGCGCGCTGTCCATGCTCAACGAGGTGGACATCGCCGAATACATGGAAGATTTGGACAACGAAAAGGTGCTGATGGTGTTCCGCCTCCTGCCCAAGGACATCGCGGCGGACGTGTTTTCCTATATGGACGCGGACCAGCGTCAGCGCCTGATCGAGGCCATGGACGACAACGAGGCCGTGCGCCTCGTGGACGATATGTTCATCGACGACGCGGTGGACTTTCTGGAGGAGCTGCCCGCGGGCGTGGTCAAGCGC
>DXVG01000309.1 GCA_019409045.1 Clostridiales bacterium
GGCCAAGGGCGGCATACAGGTGGACCCGCGCACTTTGAGCAAGGGGGAGCTTGAGCGGCTGACGCGCCGGTTCGTGGCGATGATCATGCCCATCATCGGCCCCGAGCGCGACATACCCGCGCCGGACGTCAACACCACGCCGGAGGTCATGGGCTGGATCATGGACACCTATTCCATGCAGAAGGGCTACGCCGTGCCGGGCGTGGTCACCGGAAAGCCCATCGAGGTGGGCGGCTCGCTGGGCCGCGGCGAGGCCACCGGCCGCGGCGTGATGCTCTGCACGCGGCTACTTATGCAGAAGCTGGGCCGCTCGCTCGAGGGCGTGCGCGTGGCGGTGCAGGGCATGGGCAACGTCGGAAGCGTGGCGGCGTACCTGCTGCACCGCGAGGGCGCGAAGATCGTCGCCGTGTCGGACGTGACCGGCGGCATCTACAGCGAAAAGGGCCTTCCCATGGAGGCGCTTCGGCCGCACTTTGCCGCGCGCCGCACGCTCGCGGAGCTGCCGGACGGGGACTTTGCGCGCATCGCGGGCGAGGACGTGCTCTTTTGCGACGCGGAGGTGCTGGTGCCCGCCGCGCTTGAGAACACCATCTCCAAGTCCAACGCGGACGGCGTGCGCGCCCGCTTCATCGTCGAGGGCGCGAACGGCCCCATCACGCCCGCGGCGGACGAGATACTCGAAGCGCGCGGCGTCATCGTGGTGCCGGACATACTGGCCAACGCCGGGGGCGTTGTGGTCAGCTACTTTGAGTGGGTGCAGAACCTGCAATCCTTCCGCTGGGAGGAGGACTATGTCAACGACATGCTCGAGCGCACCATGACCCACGCCTTCGACGAGGTCTGGGAACTGGCGCGGGAAAAGGAGGCTTCCTTGCGCATGGGCGCGTACATGTCCGCGCTCAAGCGCGTGGTGGGCGCCAAGAAGCTGCGCGGCATCTTCCCGTAGCCCGGGCGTTGACGGCCGCGCCGCGGCGTGGTACAATACGGAAAAACGCGGCGCGGGGGCGGTAGGCATGGATCGGCGGCAGAAGAGGTTTGAACCGGAGACGCCCGTATTTATCTACAGCCTTGTGTGCATGGCGCTGTTTGTGGCCTTTGCCGCGCTGTGCATACTGGACAGGGCGCGCGCGGCCGCGCTGATGCAGGCCATGAACGCCAACGCGGCCGTCCGGCTCACGGCGTATGTGCTGATGATATTGCCCATCTATTACTTCGTGGCGCGCCGGGGCGAGGAGCGGGAGCGCCAGTCGCCCCGGCGGAAGAAGTGGCGGCGCTTCCTGCGCGCGTGGGCCAAGGTCTACTCGGCGGCCGTGGTGATCGCCTTCGCGCTGACGCTGGCGCTTTGAAGCCCCGCGCGGCGGCGGTTTTGACCGAATACTTAGCTTGACAAACGCAGGGGATTTCCTTATAATTTTATATGGCAACGAATGGCTGGCCGTTCGCGCCGCCGGGGCGATCTCCGACGCGCGGGCGGCGCTTCCGCGCAAGTTGAAAGGAGAGCGATACCCATGAAACAGATTCTTGAGATCGTCGATATCATTGGTCGCGAGATCATCGACAGCCGCGGCAATCCCACCGTGGAAGTCGAAGTGGTCCTCGAGGACGGCACCATCGGCCGCGCGGCCGTGCCCTCCGGCGCATCCACCGGTATCTACGAGGCCTGTGAGCTGCGCGACGGCGACAAGAGCCGCTACAACGGCAAGGGCGTGCTGACCGCCGTGAACAACGTCAACACCGAGATCGCCGAGGCGCTGGTGGGCGAGAACGCGCTCGATCAGGTCGGCATCGACAAGAAGCTCATCGAGCTGGACGGCACCCCCAACAAGAGCCGCCTGGGCGCCAACGCCATCCTCGGCGTGTCGCTGGCCTGCGCCAAGGCCGCCGCGCAGAGCGTGGGCCTGCCGCTGTACAACTACATCGGCGGCGTCAACGCCAAGCAGCTGCCGGTCCCGATGATGAACATTTTGAACGGCGGCGCGCATGCGACCAACAACGTTGAGATCCAGGAGTTCATGATCATGCCCGTCTCCGCGCCCTCCTTCCAGGAAGCGCTGCGCCGCTGCGCGGAGGTGTTCCACACCCTCAAGACCGTGCTCAAGGAGAACGGCACCCCCGCCGCGGGCGTGGGCGACGAGGGCGGCTACGCCCCGAACCTTGCCAAGGATGAGGACGCGCTCAAGGTCATCGTGCAGGCCATCGAGAAGGCCGGCTACAAGCCCGGCGAGGACTTCAAGATCGCCATCGACGCCGC
>DXVG01000031.1 GCA_019409045.1 Clostridiales bacterium
GGGCATGCTGGCAACGGTGATCAACGCGCTGGCCGTCGAGGACGCGCTGCGGCGCCTGGGCACGAAGGCCACGGTGTTCACCGCGCAGGAGATGAACCGCTTCGCGCGGCTGTACACGGCCAGGGATGCGGCGCAGTGCATGGAGGAGGGCGGCGTCGCGCTGCTCGCGGGCGGCACGGGCAACCCCTTCTTCACCACGGACACGGGCGCGGCGCTGCGCGCCGCCGAGCTCGGGGCGGACGCGGTGTTCAAGGGCACCACCGTCGAGGGCGTCTACGACAGCGACCCGCGCAAGAACCCGGACGCGAAGCTGATCAGGGACATAAGCTACCGCGAGGCGGTCACGCGCGGCCTGCGGGTGATGGACCTGACCGCGTTCATGCTGTGCATGGAGCGCAACGTGCCGGTGGTGCGCGTGTTCTCCATGGAAAACCTCGGGAACATACTTCGCGTGGCCGCGGGCGAGGACCTGGGCACCACCGTTCACGCCTGAGCGCAGCTTTCGGGGCCTTCGCACCGCGGAGGCTCCGCCTTTTATCGCGGGCCGCGCGCCCGCAGACACGGGGGGAGATGCATGGACCAGATGCGCATACCCGCGGGCTGCGCGCTGTTTGCGGGCGTGGGCGCGGAGGACGCCGCCGCCATGCTGCGCTGCCTGTCGCCCCGCCGCAGGGCGTTTCGCGCCGGGGAGGTCATCCTCCGCGCGGGGGAATTCGCGCAGGAGATGGGGCTTGTGCTGGAGGGCGGCGTGCGCATAGAGCGCGTGGACGCCTGGGGCGGCCGCTCCATACTCGAGCGGTTCGGCCCGGGCGAGCTGTTTGCCGAGGCCTACGCCTGCGCCGGGAGCGAGCCGCTGGCCACCGACGCGGTGGCGGAGACGGATTGCGGCGTGCTGTTTCTGGACGCGGCTCGGGTCTTGCGCCTCTGTCCCGCGGCCTGCGCCTTTCACGCGCGGCTCGTGCGCAACCTGCTGGCGGAGGTGGCAAATAAAAACCTGCGGCTCTCGCGCAAGATGCGCATCATCACGCCGCGCACCATCCGCGAGCGGCTGCTGACCTATCTGTCCGGGGAGGCGGTGCGCCGGGGCGCGCGCTCGTTTGAGATACCCTTCGACCGCCAGCAGCTTGCCGACTATCTCTCGGTGGAGCGCAGCGCGCTCTCGGCGGAGATTTCCAAGATGCGGCGCGACGGTCTGATCGCGTGCGAGAAGAGCCGATTTACACTGCTTACGGGGGTGGAGGAAGCGTGAAGGGCAAGGGCGTTATGCGCATCGTCGCGCGCGGCCGCGCGATCATCGCCGCGGGCAACGCGCCTGAGTCGGGGCGCAGGACGGGCGAACAGCTGCTCGACTGGCTGCGCGCGCGCTACCGCCTCGTGCCGCTGTGCAGCGAAGGCGCGCTGTGCGTGGCGCGCGACAACGTGCTTAGCAACCCGCCGCTGCGGGAAAAGCTCCCCCTCGGGGAGCCGCCGCGCCCCGTGGCCTTTGCGCTTCCGGGGCGGGGGCGGCGCGGGCTGCCCGCGATGGTGTTTCTGGACCTCGCCTCCGGCTGCTTCTTCGTCGAAAACGACGCACAGCTGCGCGACCGGCTCACCGCCGCGCAGGGGCTGGACGAGGCCGACCGAAAAAACCCCTGGATGGTCGGCAACTACATGCGCTGCAAGGCGCTCTACGGGGAGGATGGCGATGGAGATCCGAAGCGCCCTTGAGGCATACCGGCCCTTCAACGAGCAGGAGGAGCGCGACAGGGCGGCGATCCTCGACGCCATGGACGAGCGCGAGGACGTGTTTTTGCGCTCGTGCCTGCTTATGCACATGACGGCCTCGGCTTGGATCGTCAACGCGCGGCGCGACCGCGCGCTGATGGCGTGGCACAACATCTACCGCGCGTGGTCGTGGCTGGGCGGCCACGCCGACGGCGAGCGCGACCTGCTGAGCGTGGCGCTGCGCGAGGCGCGCGAGGAGAGCGGGCTGGGGCGCGTCCGGCCGGTGGACGGGGAGATATTCTCCGTGGAGATACTCACCGTGGACGGCCACGAAAAGCGCGGCGCGTATGTGCCGTCGCACCTGCACCTGAACGTGACCTACCTTCTCGAGGGAGACGAGCGCGACGCGCTGACGGCAAAGCCCGACGAGAACAGCGGCGTGCGCTGGTTCGGCCTGGACGAGGCCGTGGCCGCCTCGGACGAGCCGTGGATGCGCGCGCGCATCTACGAAAAGCTCAATCAAAAGCTGCGCGCGGGAAAGGGAGTTTGAGAACATGCGCACATTCAGAATGGCAGACGTCGCGGACGCGGAGGCGCTTTTGCGCATCTACGCGCCCTATACGCAGGGCACGGCGAGCTTTGAGGAGGGGCCGCCCTCCCTGGAGGAATTTGCCGCGCGCGTGCGGGAGATCTCCGCAGTCTACCCCTACATCGTGTGCGAGGAGGACGGGCAGATCGTCGGCTATGCCTACGCGCACCTGTACAAGGAGCGCGCCGCCTACCGCTGGAACGTGGAAACCACCGTGTACGTCCGGCAGGGGATGCAGCGGCGGGGCGTGGGCCGCGCGCTGATGACGCGGCTTTTGACGCTGCTGGCGCGGCAGGGCGTGCGCATGGCCTATAGCTGCATAACGCTGCCCAACCCCGGAAGCGTCGGCCTGCACGCGGCGCTGGGCTTTGCGCAGGCGGGCGTGCTCCGGGACGCGGGCTGGAAAAACGGGGAATGGCGCGATGTGGTATGGATGCAGAAGCGCCTGTGCGACGCGCCGGGCGCGCCGGAGGAGGTGCGGCCCGTCGGCCGGATCGAGGTGGCGGACGCGCTGGGATAGAGCGCAAAAAACCGCCCGCATGCGCGAAGATGCGCGTGCGGGCGGTTTTTTTATGCCTCCTGCGCGCCTTCCTGCGCGCGGATGGCCTCGTAGAGCGGTTCGCCGGGGGCGAAGCGCCCGCCCGGCTCCGCGTAGATGTGCACCACGCGCGTGCCGTCGCGGTACGTTACGCGCAGGCCTGTGTACGGCGAGAGCAGGAAGCCCAGCAGGCTGTCAGGGGCCTCGCGTTGCACCGACAGCTCCTCCAGGTCGAGCGCCTCCGCCTCGGAGGAGGGCTCCCCGCGCGCGTAGCTCTCGTACACGCGCTGCGCCACCCACTCCCAGCGGCAGTGGGCCTCCTCCACAAGGAGATCGTATCCCCCGCCGGAGGAGGTGTAGAACAACTGTACGGGCGCGAAAAAGCTGCCGCTCCTCGGGGAGTTCGAGAACTCGCCGCGCACGCCGTATACGCGCTCGACCGTGTAAGCCGCCTGCTGCGCGGTCAGGGGCGCGCTGGGAAACAGCGGGGCGAACGTCGAAAAGGCGACAATCGCCGCCAGGCCGAGCAGCGCGATCGAAATCTGGAAGTACTTTGTCTGCCACCAGCGGCGCAGGGGATTCGCGCCGCCGAGCCCATCCACGGCGCGTCCCCCGGCGATGAAGGCGACGCACGCGCCGGCCAGCGAAGAGCCCGCGCTAAACAGGGCGACCCACAGGTCGGGCAGCCTGTCTCGCATCAGGGCGTACCTGCTGTCGTCCAGGCGCGTGATCAGGAAGATGAAGATCAGCATGAAGCCGCACAGCGCCAGAAGCAGCGCGCGCAGCCCCGACCGCCTGCGCACATACCGCAGGCTGGGCGCCTCGTCGATCTGCCCGGGCGCGTCGCCCACGGCCTCGAACACATGTACCTCGCCGCTGCGCGCGACCTGCCGCCAGCCCAGCTCGGCGCACTGCCGGGTGAACGCCTCCTCGTCCTTCTCCCGCAGCGCGAACGCGCGGTAGCGCCGCTCTGTCCCGTCGTGCCTGAGCATGCAGAGCGTTTCATCCATCGACGAGAGCGACCAGCCCTCGCTCGACTTTTCGTTGAGCCAGTTCTCCAGCGCCTGTGCGCGCAGCCACAGATCTGGTGCGAGCGTGAATTCCTCGTGCCGGCTGGGTTTGCGTATCGCCTTCGCCTCCTTCCCGTCCGCGTGGACATTGTCTGCCCGGCGGTTTACTGCGCCGCCTGCGCGCCCTCCTGCGCGTCGGCAATCGAATCCAGGTAGTCGCGCACGAGGGCGAAGAGCGTGGTCGTGCTCTGCGGCGTCTGCGCGTTGAGGCGCTGCTGCCAGTCGGGCGCGTCCAGCGCGTCGAGCAGCCGGCACAACAGCGCGCCGGTCTGGTAGGGCATTTTGTCGGCGAGGAAGCTCTCGTCTATGCCGCCCTGCCGGAACACGGGCACGACATCGGAGAGGGGCACGTTGCGCGCGTTGTCAAAGTACATCACGCCGTAGTCGTAGCCCACGATGCGCGAGGCGCATATGCCAACATACTGGGCCGTTCCCTCGCAGGTCTCCATCGAAAGCTCATCCTGCACATATTCCGGGTTTGCCGCCTGCCGGCGCTCCATCGCGTCCACATAGTCCCTCGCGTAGCGGATAAGCGCGTCCCTGTCCGGCGCGCCGGTCAGAAGCTGGGCCTGTATGCCCGCGAGCGCGTCGTACTCCTCGGCAAGAAGGTCCACGTCCCGCTCGGACAGCTCGCCCTCAAAGCGGCTGCCGGACGACCACTGATTCTGCATGTAATAGTGGAACGCCTCGTGCGTGAGGAGGGTGATGAAGTGCCGCGAGGAATTGGGGGCCTCGATGGAGGTGCTCCGGTCGTATCTGATGAAGTACACGTCGCTTCCGAAGACCGTATACGTCTTGTCGAGCGTGTTGAAGTTGCCCACCTCGAATCGGGTCGAGAGCGTCTGCGGCGCGAGGAAGGACACGCGGTACACGCGCAGCGCGCTGTCCTGCGGCATTTCGATCTTCGCGGCGAACAGGCCGCCGACCTCGCCCGTGGGGTTGACGAGATAGGCGTTCTTCAGCGCGCCGCCGATGGCCAGTATCGGCTTATTCTCAAGGTCGAAGCCCTCCCAGACGGGGTCCGAGGCGTTTGCCTTGCAAAACGCGTCCAGCTCCGAGAGGATCTGCCGGTCGGTGTCGCTCAGGTCGGAAAAGTCCGTATTTAGGTGGTTGAGCGCGACGGCAACCGCGCAGGACGCGCACAGCGCGACGAGGAGCGCAAGGATCGCGCGCACGACGAGCTTCTTTGCAATGACGATCTCCTTTCCGTCCGCGCGGGGCAGCTTCCCATGGCGCGGTACATACAGAGCATAGCATGCGCGATGCGACGCGTCAATCGACCACTTTCGCGGACGCAACGGAGAATTTGCTTGAATTTCGTGCGCTGTCGTGATAAAATGACACGCATGGAGGCGATCTCTGGTGCGAAGGGAAATGACATACGCGCTCAGGCGGACGCTGCCCGTCGCCTGCGGCTATCTGTTTCTGGGGACGGCCTTTGGCATACTGCTCAGCCAGGCGGGGTACGGCCCCGCGTGGGCGTTTGCGTCCAGTTTGCTGGTCTACGCGGGCTCGATGCAGTTTGTCATGGTCGCGCTGCTGGCGGCGGGCGCGCCGCTTTACACGGTGGCGGTGACCACGCTTCTGGTCAACGCGCGGCACATATTCTACGGCCTGGGCTTTATCGAGCGGTTTCGCTCGATGGGGCGGCGCTTTGCCTACATGGCCTTTTCGCTGACGGACGAGACCTACAGCGTGCTGTGCTCCATGGAGGCGCCCGAGGGCCTGCGCTGGGAGGACTGCGCGTTCTGGGTGGCGCTGTTTGACCACGCATACTGGGTGATCGGCTCCGTGCTGGGCGCGGTGGCGGGGCAGGCCATTCCCGTGGACATGACGGGCATCGACTTTTCGATGACGGCGCTGTTTGTGGTGATCTTCGTGGACCAGTGGAAGCAGTTCCCCTCGCATATCCCCGCGCTGACGGGCCTTGCGTGTGTGGTGGCAGCGCGGCTGCTGTTCGGCCCGGACAACTTTCTGCTCATCGCGCTTGTGGCGGCGGTGGCGATCCTCGCGCTTTTGCGCGCAAGACTGGAGGAGAGGGTATGAAGAGCGTGGCGATCGTGGCGGTGACGGCGCTTGTGACGATGTTCACGCGCTTTCTGCCCTTTGCGGTGTTTGGAAAGCGGCCGCTTCCGCGCGTGGTGGTCTACCTTGGGCGCGTGCTGCCGCCCGCAATCATGGCGGCGCTGGTGGTGTACTGCCTCAAGGGGCTGGATTTTACGGCCTATCCCTACGGCATGGCGGAGATACTGAGCGTGGCGGCGACCGCGGGCATGCACCTGTGGCGGCGCAATTCGCTCCTGAGCATCGCGGTGGGCACCGCGTGTTACATGGTGCTGATCCGCACGGCGTTTCCTGTTTTGTAAGGGTTTTCGCCGTTTTCACAAAATTCTGCGCAGCATTTTCAAATTCGGCACATCCATTTTAAGTTCAGGCATTGACTTTGCGCCCCCAAGCGGTAAAATGAAGGTGACAATATGGTAAAAACCATGTGCTTGGGGGCGTTGCCATGTCTGAATACCTGCTGGAAATGCACAACATCACCAAGATATTTCCCGGCGTCAAGGCGCTCGACGGCGTGAGCTTCAACCTGAAAAAGGGCGAGATACACGCGCTGGTGGGCGAGAACGGCGCGGGGAAATCCACATTCATCAAGGCGCTGACGGGCGTTCACCAGCCCGACGGCGGCGAGATCATACTCGAGGGCAAGAAGGTGGTCATGAGCGACCCCATCGTCGCCCAGAAGTACGGCATCGCGGCCATCTACCAGCACGCCGCCTCCTATCCCGACCTGTCCGTCGCAGAGAACATATTCATCGGCCACGAGTTCAAGACCGGACCGTTCATCAACTGGAACAAGGCAAACCGCGAGGCAAAGCGGCTGCTCGACGCCGTGGGCGCGGACTTCAGCCCCACCGCGTCGGTCGGCTCGCTTTCGGTCGCCCAGCAGCAGCTCGTGGAGATCGCAAAGGCGCTGTCCATGAACGCCAAGATACTGATCATGGACGAGCCCACCGCCGCGCTGTCCAAGCGCGAGAGCGAGGAGCTGTACGCCATTTCCCGCAGGCTGCGCGATCAGGGCACGGCCATCATACTCATTTCGCACCGCTTTGAGGACATATTCGGCCTGGCCGACCGCGTGAGCGTGTTCCGCGATGCGAAGTACATAGGCACCTGGAACCTCGAGGACGTGGACGAGCAGATGCTGGTGCACCACATGGTCGGCCGCGAGATCACGCAGCTGTTTCCCAAGAAGCAGACCGAGCGCGGCCGCGAGCTTCTGCGCATAGACGGCCTGTCGCGCATGGGCTACTTCCGGGACGTGCATCTGAGCGTACACGCGGGCGAGATCGTGGGCCTGACCGGCCTCGTGGGCGCGGGGCGCACGGAGGTGGTGGAGGCGGTGTTCGGCATCACGCGCGCGGACGCGGGCGATGTGTACTTCGAAGGCGAGAAGATCACCGGCATATCCCCCGACGGGGCCATGCGCATCGGCTTGGGGCTTCTGCCCGAGGACCGGCAGAAGCAGGGGCTGCTTTTGGACTGGTCCATCAACCGCAACATCTCCCTGTCGGTGCTGCCCAAGTGCCAGAATGGCCCGGTGCTGCAAAAGAAGAAGGAATACGAGATCTCCGAGCGGCTCAAAAAGCTCCTGGCGATCAAGGCGCCGACCACGGACACGCTCACCGGCGCGCTCTCCGGCGGCAACCAGCAGAAGGTGGTCGTCGGCAAGCAGCTCGCGGCGGAGCCCAAGCTCATCATACTCGACGAGCCCACCAAGGGCGTGGACGTGGGCAGCAAGGCGGCCATTTACGAGATCATGAGCGACCTCGCCTCCAGGGGGCTGGGCATACTGATGATCTCCTCCGAGATGCCGGAGGTGATGAACATGTCCGACCGCATCTACGTCATGAGCGAGGGCAGGATATCCGCGGAGTTTGACCCCGCGGAGCTGACGCAGGACATGATCCTCAAGGCCGCCATGCCCAAGAGCAAGGCTTGATAGGGGGCGATGGATATGCAGAAAAAGAGAGAACGCAAACCCCTGTACGCGCTTTTGATCGAGCACCGGGAGATCCCGCTGCTGGCGGTGCTGCTGCTTCTGCTGGCGCTGGTGAGCATCCGCGTTCCGGGCTACATCGCGGACAACTACATGAACGTGCTCAAGGGCGGCTCGATCAACATGGTCATGGCCGCGGGCATGCTGTGCGTGCTGCTGGTGGGCTCCATCGACATCTCCGTGACCGCCATACTGGCCTTTGCGGGCGCGCTGTGCGGCAAGCTGATGGGCATGGGCGTGATACAGTCCACGGGGCTGATGTTCCTGCTGGCCATCGGCATCGGCGCGGTCATCGGCGCGGTCAACGGCGTTTTGATGAGCTACGGCAAGGTCATCTCCATCATCGTGACGCTCGGCACAAGCTACATCGTGCGGGCGCTGATCCCGATGGAGTGGCTGCTGGGCATGAACAAGGTGGTGCCCACCGACCTGACCGAGGGCTTCAAAAACAGCATGGTCTACTCCACCTTCCTCGGGCTTCCCTACCTTGTGTGGACGGCGATACTGGTGACGGTGCTGGTGGGCGTGTTTCTCAAGTACACGCGCATGGGCCGCAACCTGTACGCGGTGGGCTCCAACGCGGAGGCGGCGCAGGTGCGCGGCGTGCACATCAACCGCGTCAAGGTGCTGGCGCACGTCATCTGCGGCGCGACGGCGGGGCTTGCGGGCGTGATGTGGCTGGGGTACTACTGGGCGATCGAAAAGGGCTCCGCCACGGGCAACGAGATGTTCACCATCGCGGCGTGCGTGCTGGGCGGCGTGTCGGTCACCGGCGGCTACGGAAAGATCACAGGCGTGGTCATCGGCGCGCTGATGATCGCCGTCATCGACAGCGCCATCCCGCAGCTGGGCATCGGAAACTCCATGATCACAGAGTTTATCAAGGGCATACTGCTGCTGCTTGCGATACTGCTCAACGTGATCTTGCAGCGCATCGCCAACAAGCGCGACCTGGCAAGGAGGGGTATCTGATGAAGAAGAAACGACTCGTATCCTTCTTTATGCGCTGGGAGGTATTCCTGATACTGCTGCTGGCGGTGATGTGCCTGGTGTTCAACGCGCAGGACGCCTACCGCCTCTCCGCGGGGCTTGCCAAGAAGGACGTATTCAACGTGGCAAACGTGGTGCGCTCGCTGCGGCCGTACATGCTCTACAGCTTCATGACGCTGGGCATGATGCTGATCCTGGGCATGGGCGACATGGACATCTCCGTGGGCGCGGCGGCCACGCTGAGCGTGGTGGTGCTGGGCGTGACCTACAACGGCCTGACCACCTCCGGGCTCAACGCCATGGTCTCGCTCGTGCTCTCGCTGGCGGCGTGCCTGCTGGTGGGCGGCGTGTGCGGCGCGATCAACGGCTTTCTGGTCACGCGGTTTAAGGAACTGTTCCCGATGATCATCACGCTCGCCACGCAGCTGTTCTTCCGCGGCTTTTCCTACCTGCTCATCGGCGGGCAGACGCTCACGTTCAACGACGACACGTTTGGCCTTCTCAAGGAGCTCAACAGCCTGATCGACATGTTCGGCATTCGCGTGCCGGTGATACTGCCCATCTTCCTGGTGGTGGCGGCCGTGTTCTACTTCTGGCTGCACATGACCGGCAGCGGCCGCAAGATATTCGCCATCGGCACCAACGCCGTGGCCACGCGCTATTCCGGCGTGCGGGTGGACGCCATCAAGTTCTGGTGCTTCGTGGTGGCGGGGCTGATGAGCGCGGTGACGGGCGTGTTCTTCGTGGGCGCCACGTCCTCCTCCATCAAGGCCGACATCATGGACGGCTATCACATGTACGCCATTGCCGCGGCGATCCTGGGCGGCTTCTCCACCGACGGCGGCAAGGGCAGCGTGTTCGGCGTGGTGCTGTCGCTGCTGATCTTCGGCATCATGAAGATCGGGCTGGGCACGCTCTACGGCTTTGCCGACAGCGCGGTCAACCTCTCGGTGGGCGTGATCCTGATCCTGAGCGTGCTCGGGCCGAACATGGCCGGCAAGATACAGGACGCGCTGCGCGTGAGAAAGCGCCGCGCCGAGGCGTCCAAGGCCGCGTGACGGCGGCGGGTTCCCTTCGATACGGTTTTGCCCTATGGGCAAGAAAATAGAACAGGAGGTTCATCCAACATGAAAAAGATCCTTTCTCTGGTCCTTGTGGCGCTGGTCGTGCTGGCGCTCGCGCCCGCGTTTGCGGAGGGCGAATCCATCTACATCGGCGTGGTCTACAAGCAGTCCGGCAACGCCTACTTCCAGGCGGCCGTGACCGGCTTTGAGCAGGCGGCTGCGGAGCTGGGCTTCACCTTCGACCATGACGGCCCGGACGACGGCTCCTCCGACGGCCAGATCCGCATCATCGAGAACTACATCACCCAGGGCGTAGACGCGCTGTGCGTGTCCGCGAACGACCCCGCCGCGCTGGTGGACGTGCTGCAGGAGGCCATGGCCGAGGGCATCGTGGTCGTGTCCTGGGACGCGCCGGTCAACCCCGAGGGCCGCACGCTGGACGTGGAGCCGGCCTCTGCCAAGTCCATCGCGCTGACGCAGCTGGAGTCCATAGCCAAGTCCATCAACTATGAGGGCCAGCTGGCCATCGTGTCGGCCATGGCGACCGCGCCGAACCAGAACCTGTGGATCAGCTTCATCGAGGAAGCGCTTGCCACCGATGAGGCCTACGCCAACATCGAGTACGTCGGCACCGTGTACGGCGACGACGAGTACACCAAGTCCTTTGACGAGACGCTGGCGCTGCTGAACCAGTATCCCGACCTGAAGGGCATCATCACGCCCACCACCGCCGGAGCGCCCGCCGTGGCCAAGTGCGTGCAGGACGAGGGCCGCGACGTGAAGGTGACCGGCCTGACACTGGCCTCCGACATGAAGGAGTACATCGACGCGGGCATCTGCGACGAGACCTTCCTGTGGAACCCGATCGAGCTGGGCTACGCGGCGGCTTACGCGGCCGTGGCGCTGGTCAATGGCGACATCACCGCCGCTGTGGGCGACACCTTTGAGGTGCCCGGCCTGGGCGAGCTGACGGTGGAGCAGAACACCGCCGTCAACGAGGCCGGCGAACTGGTTGAGGCCGACGGCACCATCGCCTACCTCAACAAGCTCAACACCTTCAACGTGGACACCGTGAACGACTGGGTGGAGATCCTGTAAGAACCGCGCAGACAGGTGAAAAGGGCCCGCCTCCGGATTTGGAGGCGGGCCCTCAGAGCGCTGACAAAGCCCCCAA
>DXVG01000310.1 GCA_019409045.1 Clostridiales bacterium
CGGCAGATGCGTGCCGCTGGTGGTCGCGCCGATCTTCTCCGCGCCGATGTACACGTCCTGCCCCTCGCGCACGATGCCCCTGCCCGTGACCTTCAGGCCCACGCGGGTGCGGGGCGTGCCGCGCGCGAGCATGGCCTCGCGGCCGACGAATTCGTGCTCCGGCTTCACCGCCCAGCCCAGGCCCGCCTCCAGCGGGGAGACGTCGTCGGTCATCTCGTGGCCGTAGAGGGGCATGGCGGCCTCGAGCCGCAGCGTGTCGCGCGCGCCAAGGCCGCAGGGCTCGGCCCCGGCCTTGAGAAGCGCGCGGAAGAGCGTTTCGGCGTCCTCCGGGCGGCAGTAGAGCTCATAGCCCCACTCGCCGGTGTAGCCCGTGCGCGAGAGTATGCACTTGACCCCCGCGACCTCGGCCTCGGGCACGAAGTGATAGTACTTTTTGGGAAGCGTATCTTCGGAGACGAAGCCCAGCAACATCTCTTTGGACTTCGGCCCCTGCAGGGCGAGCTGCGCCCACTGGTCGGAGACGTCCGTCATCACTGCGTCGCCCACGAGGTGCGCGCGCATCCAGTTTACGTCCTTTTCGCGGTTGGCGGCGTTGACCACCGCCATGTATCGCTCCTCTCCAAAGCGGCAGACCACCAGGTCGTCCACGATGCCGCCTTCCTCGTTGAGCATGGGCGAGTAGCGCACCTGCCCGTCCACCATGCCGGTCATGTCGTTGGCCATGAGGTGATTGAGCGCCCTGAGCGCGCTCGGGCCCTCAAAGAGCACCTCGCCCATGTGCGATACGTCGAACAGCCCCGCGCGCTCGCGCACGGCCATGTGCTCGTGGATCACGCCCGCGGGATACTGCACCGGCAGAAGGTAGCCCGCGAAGGGCACGATCTTGCCGCCCAGCTCGACGTGCAGATCGTACAGCGGCGTTTTGCGTTCCATCCGCATCCCCCTTTCGGAATGTATAAAAAATCAGAGGCGCGTCAACACAACGCGCCTCTGTTTCAGACCTGAAAGATTCTCCCGCAGGATTGCTTCTTCGGTGCCGCAAGCGGCTTTCCAGAGTTTCGTCCGGTGCCGGTCCTTTTGCCTGAGAGTTATCTGCGCATTCCCCTTCGGCGCCGCGTATGCGGTCTCTCCCGGAACCATCGCACGAATCGCTATGCAGTTTTTGCCTCTATGACCATTGTATAGTATGCGCGGGCGGCTGTCAAGGGAAAATTTGCCCTCCGGCGCGTCATACGCCGAAGTAGGCGCGTATGGCGCGCATGCGCTCGGACTGGGCGACGCGGAAGGGGCAGCGCGCGTCGCAGTGGCCGCAGCCCACGCAGTCCCCCGCCCGCCTTTCGAGGCTCGCGTAGTGGCTGCGGGCGAGCGCGTCCCCGGCCCTTGCAAGGTCGTAATACTTGTTGATCAGGCCCACGTCCAGACCGGCCGGGCAGGGCTGGCAGTGGTTGCAGTACACGCACGCGCCCGCGGCCTCGCCCGGCGCGAACGTGCCCAGCAGGGAGTAATCCCTCTCCTGCGCGGAGGCGCTTGTGAAGCCGAGCAGATTTCGCAGGTCGTTTCTGTCCCGCACGCCGGGGACCACGGTCAGAACGCCCGGCTTGTCCAGCGCGTATTGTATGCACTGGTAGAGGCTCAGCGCGCGGCCGAAGGGCGAGGTCGCGTCCGAGAGCAGCTGGCCGCCGCTGAAGGGCTTCATCACGCAGATGCCCACGCCGTTCGCCTCGCAGCGGCGGTACAGCTCCTGCCGCTCCTGTACGCCGCCGACGGCAAACTCGCCCTCGCTGCCGTAATCGTAGGCGGGGTTGATGCTGAACATGAGCATGTCCAGTATCCCCGCGTCCAGCGCCCGGTGAACGATGCCGGGCGTATGCGAGGACAGGCCCACATGGCGCACCACGCCCTGCCGCTTGAGCGAGAGTATGTAATCGAGCACGCCGCCGTCCAGCGCCTTGTCAAGGTCGGAGGCCTCGTCGATGCAGTGCAGAAAGCCAAAGTCGATGTAGTCGGTCCGCAGCGCGCCGAGCTGCCAGTCCACGCTGCGCCGGATGGTCTCAAGGTCGGTGGTCCAGCCGTACTTCCCGCCCGCGTAGTTCGCGCCGAAGTGCAGCTGAAGGTACGCCTGCGCGCGCATGTTCCCCAGCGCGCGGCCGAACGCGGAAAAGGGCACGGCGTCGCTGGAGGCCATGTCGAAGTAGTTGATCCCCGCCTCCAGCGCCATGGCCATGAC
>DXVG01000311.1 GCA_019409045.1 Clostridiales bacterium
GTCTTGCGGGCTTTCTCAACGCCCTGCCAGTCTGTTGACTTTGTCAACATACTGACGTCCCACGCCTTGTCGGCGTGGGGCGTTCTGTGCTTTACTCAGTCTTCGGGAGGGAGGCACAGCTCCGGGAGCAGCGGCTCGAGGTCCACGCCGTGGTTGACGGGCGTGGCGAGGCGCATGGTGCGCTCCACCGCGCGGCGGGTGAAGGCGGTGGCGCGCTCCACCGCGCGCATGAGCGAATCGCCGCGCAGAAGCGCGCCGGTGAGCACGCTGGCAAACAGGTCGCCCGTGCCGGGGTAGTGCGCGTCCAGCCGCGAAAAGCGGCACAGTCCGGGCCGCGCGTCCCGCCGGCGCATATACGCGTTGGCAAGGCCGCCCTCGACCGGCAGGGAGGTGATCACCGCGCTGTCCGCGCCCATGTCCAGGAGCGCGCCGAGCATGGCGGCCGCCTCCGCCTGCGAGCGCGGCCGCAGGCTGTAGGGCTCGCCGGTGAGCAGCGCATACTCGGTCATGTTGGGTGTGACCACGTCGGCGCGCGCGCACAGGCCGCGCCAGTATTCGGGCATGGTCGCGCGCATGCCCGCGTAGAGCGCGCCCTCGTCGCCCATCACGGGGTCGAGCACCTTCAGGGCGGACGGCTGCGCGTCCAGAAAGCCGTTTACGATCCGCGTCTGCTCCTCGTCGGCGAGGTAGCCCGCGTACACCGCGTCAAAGCGCAGGCCCATGCGCTCCCAGTGCGCCAGGTACTGCGGCAGAAACGCCGTGAGCGAGTGCGCGGCGATGCCGGAAAACGCCGTGTGCGCCGAGAGCACCGCCGTGGGCACGGGGCAGACCTGCGCGCCCATGGCGCTGAGCACCGGCATGACCACCGTCAGCGCGCAGCGGCCCACGCCGCTCAGATCGTGTATGGCCGCCACGGTGCGTGCGGGTCGGCTCATGCCTCCATCATCTCCATTTCGCGCAGGCGCATGTTTCCCCAGAGCGACTCGGTCCACACAAAGCCCGCGGTGCGCGCGGGGTCGTCCACCACCACGAAGTGGCCCACGTCCTCCAGCGCATCGTAGACGATGCTGCCGCCGCGCGGGTCCGCGCCCACCAGCGAGAGCTGCACGCCGAACACGCCGGGCGCGACGTTCTCCAGCGGGAGGCGAAGCCGCAGCGTGCGCTCGTCGCCCGCGGATACGCCAAACTCCGGCGTCTGCGACATGGCCACGGGCGCGGAGGCGTTGTTGATCAACACCAGACGCACATGGCAGCGCCGCTCCGCGGCCTCGGAGCGGAACGACAGCGAAAACTCCATCGCATCGTCCATCTGGTACTCCATGGTCTCCGAGTTCTCCACGCGCATGTGCGTCATGCGCATCCTCTGGCCGAGCAGCAGGCCGCGCCGCATGCCGTCCAGGTCGCGCTCGACCGAGCGGATGCCGCTTCCGGCGTACAGGTCGATGGCGCGGGAGACGTCGCCGTCGTAGAGCAGGTGGCCGCGCTCCAGGTAGATGCCGCGGTTGCACAGCTGCTTGACGGTGCGCATGTTGTGGCTCACATACAGGACCGTGCGCCCGCCGCGCGAGACGTCCGCCATCTTGCCCAGGCACTTCTGCTGGAAGTTGACGTCGCCCACGGCGAGCACCTCGTCGCAGATGAGTATGTCCGGGTCCAGGTGCGCGGCCACGGCGAAGGCGAGCTTTATGAACATGCCGGAGCTGTAGCGCTTGACCGGCGTGTCGATGAACTGCTCGATCTCGGAAAACTCGATGATCTCCCGCAGCTTTTTGTCGATCTCGGCGCGGCGCATGCCCTGTATCGCGCCGTTTAAGTAGATGTTCTCCCGGCCGGTGAGGTCGCCGTGGAAGCCCGTGCCCACCTCCAGCAGCGTGGACACGCGGCCGCGCAGGCGTATCTCGCCCCGCGTGGGCGCTGTGATGCGCGAGATCAGCTTCAGAAGCGTGCTCTTGCCCGCGCCGTTGCGGCCCACCACGGCCAGCGCGTCGCCGCGGTCGGCGTTGAGGCACACGTCCTCCAGCGCCATGAAGTAGCCGTGCTCCCGGGGCGCGTCGTCGCCGATCTTGCGGTTGGGGTCCTCTTTGCCGCGCACGCGCGCAAACCACCCGCGCAGATCCGCGTGCAGCGTGCCCGCGCCGATGGTGCCCAGCCGGTATTCCTTAAACACATGGTCGATCTCCAGCGTGCGTTCTGCCATGGTACGCCCCTTCTTACCTGTCTCT
>DXVG01000312.1 GCA_019409045.1 Clostridiales bacterium
CGCCGTAACGCCCGCGTTCAGGCCATAAAATATGCACAGCAGGATCAGGCGCGGCTGCGTCACCAAGCTCACCGCCGTGATGGCCTCGGTGCCGATGGTTGAGACCATCATCGTGTCCGCCATGCTGATCAGGCTCATCAGCGCCATCTCCAGCACCGACGGCAGTGCGATCTGGCACATGCGCCGGTAGGCGTCCCGATTCGATGGGAGCTCGCCCCGCCGCATGGAATTGGGGACCATGCGTTCCACGTCAAAGAAACCGCGCACGACCGCTGTACTCACGCCTGCATCATATCCTTTCGCAATCCCAAACTCTTTGGTTCCCCTCAGTCCACCGCGCGCGCGGCCAACAGGCTCTCCAGCGCGCATTGGAGCATGCTCTGCGGGCCGCCGCCCTGCGCAAAATCGGGCTTGCCTCCGCCCTTGCCCCCGCAGGCGCGCGCGGACCGGCTCAACAGCTCGTCCATGTCGCAGTCCACGTCCCGCGAGCGCGCAAACACGAACAGGCACCTGTCCTCCTGCGGGGCGCACAGCAGCGCGATCACGCCCCCTCCCGCGGTCAGCCGCGTGGCAAGGTCGCGCAGAAGCGGCGCGTCCGCCTCCAGCGCGCGCGCGACCACGCGCGCCCCGCCGGGGGCGAGCTGTGCCGCGGCGATCATCTCCTCCGCCTCGCCCAGCAGCTTTTCGCGCCTGAGCGCTGCGATCTGCCGGTTGGCCTGCCGAAGCTGCGCGCGCACGGCCGATACCGCGCCGGGGAGGTTCTCCACCGCCGTGGAAAACTCCGCGGCCGCCGCGTGCGCAAGCGCGTATGTGTCCTGAAACGCGCGGAACGCGCGCATGCCGCACAAAAACGATATGCGCACCTTGCCCTTGCTCGGGCGCGCGTCCACGATCTTCATAAGCCCGATCTGTCCGGACGAGGACGGATGCGTGCCGCCGCAGGCGACGCACTCGAAATCGCCGATCGAGACCACCCGTATGTGCTCCTTGACCGTCGGCGGCTTGCGAAGCGGCATGGCGGCAAGCGCCTCGGCGTCGGGAAACGAGGCGCGGATGGGCACGTCCCGCTGTATCTTTTCGTTGACGTCCTCCTCGAGCGCGCGGATCTCCTCGGCCGTCAGGTGCGAGCGGCCGCCGGGCAGCTCCGCGTCGATGCTGGACACGTCCGCCCCCAGGTGGAGCCCGATGACAAAGCCGTCGAGCTGACGCCAGACGGCATTGGCGAGCATGTGCTCGCCCGCATGCTGCTGCATGTGGTCAAACCGCCTCGGCCAGTCGATCTGGCAGGCGACCTCGCGGCCGGGTTCGAGCGGCCGGTCTACGCGGTGCCACACTTCCCCGGCCTCGTCCACAAACACGTCCAGGACGTTGGCCTCGGCGATAGTCCCCGTGTCGTAGGGCTGTCCGCCGGAGGTCGGGTAAAACGCGGAGCGGTTCAGGCGCAAAAGAAAGCCCTGTCCGTCCGCATCGCAGCACAGCACGCGCGCCGCAAAGGACGTACAGTAGGCGTCGTCGTAATAGAGCCGATCGGTCATGCATTCTCACTTCCCGTCTCATCTTAACGCAAGTCTGTGGAATTATCAAGACCAGGTTTGGAAAAACTGAGATGGAGGCCGGAGGGATAAATGTAAATATTCTATGAACTTTCAAAAATCCTCTTGACTTTCCTTGACCTTTGATGTATGATATCAGTGTCGAAAGACAAAGATAGTCAATTGACTTCGAGGAGGTTTTATCATGAGTACATTGGTTCCTTATCGCTATCGCAATCACCTCACCCGTCCGCAGACCACTTCCCTGTTGGATGATTTCTTCCGCCCGTTCTTTGACGCGGAGAGCTACGTCAACACTTTCAACGTAGACGTCCGGGACGAGGGCGACCACTACACACTCGAGGCCGACATGCCCGGCGTAAAGCGCGAGGATGTGAACGTGGACGTCAACGACGGCGTGCTGACCATCTCCGCCGTGTGGAACAGCGAAAAGCGCGACGAGAAGAAGCACGGCTACGTCATCAACGAGCGCCGCTCCGGCCGCGCTTGCCGCAGCTTCACGCTGGAGAACGTCCGCGAGGACGAGATCAGCGCCGCGTACAACGACGGCGTGCTGACGCTGACGATGCCCAAGATCACCGAGACGGAGAAGTCGCCCCGGCGCATCGAGATCAAGTGACCCGACCCCATCCC
>DXVG01000313.1 GCA_019409045.1 Clostridiales bacterium
ACGGACTTGCTGGCCACGATCAGGGCGCTGCCGCCGCCGGGCACGATGCCCTCCTCGACCGCCGCGCGGGTGGCGTTGAGCGCGTCCTCGATGCGCAGCTTGCGCTCCTTCATCTCCACCTCGGTGGCCGCGCCGACGTTGATGACGGCCACGCCGCCGGCCAGCTTGGCCAGGCGCTCCTGCAGCTTCTCGCGGTCGTAGTCGGAGGTGGTCTCCTCGATCTGCGCGCGGATGGAAGCCACGCGGGCCTTGATCTCGGACGGGTCGCCCGCGCCCTCGACGATGGTGGTGTTCTCCTTGTCGATCTTCACCTGACGCGCGGAGCCGAGCATGTCCACGGTCGCTTCCTTCAGCTCGAGGCCGAGCTCGCTGGTGATGACCTGGCCGCCGGTGAGGATGGCGATGTCCTGCAGCATGGCCTTGCGGCGGTCGCCGAAGCCCGGGGCCTTGACGGCCACGCAGGTGAAGGTGCCGCGCAGCTTGTTCAAAACCAGCGTCGCAAGCGCCTCGCCCTCGACGTCCTCGGCGATGATGAGCAGCTGCTTGCCCATCTTCACCACGTTCTCCAGAAGCCCTATGATCTCCTGGATGTTGGAGATCTTCTTGTCGGTGATGAGGATCAGCGGGTCGGTCAGCACCGCTTCCATCTTCTCCATGTCGGTGCACATGTAGCTGGAGGCGTAGCCGCGGTCAAACTGCATGCCCTCGACGATGGTCATCTCGGTCTTCATGGTCTTGGACTCCTCGACGGTGATCACGCCGTCCTTGCCCACGGTCTCCATCGCCTCGGAGATCAGCTGACCGATCAGCTCGTCGCCGGAGGAGATGGCCGCTACCTGCGCGATGGCCTGCTGGGACTCCACGGGCTTGGAGATCTCGCCCAGCGCCTTCACGGCCTCGGCGGTCGCCTGCTCGATGCCCTTTTTCACGACCATGGGGTTCGCGCCCGCGGCCACGTTCTTCAGGCCCTCGCGGATCATCGCCTGCGCAAGCAGCGTGGCGGTGGTGGTGCCGTCGCCGACGACGTCGTTGGTCTTGGTGGCGACTTCCTTGACAAGCTGGGCGCCCATGTTCTCAAAGGGGTCTTCCAGCTCGATTTCCTTGGCGATGGTCACGCCGTCGTTGGTGATCAGCGGCGCGCCGAACTTCTTGTCCAGCACCACATTGCGGCCCTTGGGGCCCAGGGTGATCTTTACGGTATTCGCAAGCGCGTTCACGCCCGCTTCCAGCGCGCGGCGAGCCTCCTCGCCGTATTTGATCTGCTTTGCCATTTTCGTTTCCTCCTGTTATTCCACCACTGCGAGAATGTCGGACTGGCGAACGATGATGTAGTCCTCGCCGTCGAGCTTGACTTCGGTGCCGGCATACTTGGAATAAATGACCTTCTGGCCGGCGGTGACGTACATCGTCACTTCCTTGCCGTCCACGTTTCCGCCCGGGCCGACTGCCAGGACTTCGGCCATCTGCGGCTTTTCCTTGGCCGCCGAGGTCAGCAGGATGCCGCCCTTGGTGGTCTCCTCCGCCTCGAGATTCTTGATTACCACGCGGTCGCCCAAAGGCTTGATGCTCATACGGGGTACCTCCTTTAAGGTATGGGATTCGGTTTCTGTTGTTAGCACTCATCAAAACCGAGTGCTAACGACCACGATTCATAGTGTACCCATTTTTCCCGGATTTGGCAAGCCCCTGAGCGTTTAATTTTTGGTTAAATATTCTCCGATGCGCGCAAAAGTGCTATAATGAATGAAAAATTCCGCGAGCGCGGCTTCCGGGAGGGACGATATGGACAAGTGGGACGCGCGATTTATGGAGGTGGCGTCGCTGATTGCCACATGGGCAAGCTGCTACCAGCCGGATCGCAAGATCGGCGCGGTGATCGTCAAAAACAAGCGCATACTCACCACCGGCTACAACGGCGCGCCCGCGGGCATACGCACCTGCGTGGAGCGCGGCGAGTGCATGCGCAAAAAGCAGGGCATCGCCTCGGGCACGCGCCACGAGCTGTGTTACGCCATACACGCCGAGCAGAACGCCATCATACAGGCGGCGAAGCTGGGGGTGTCGATCCAGGACGCCACGCTCTACTGCACGCACCAGCCCTGCGTGATCTGCGCGAAGATGATCGTCAA
>DXVG01000314.1 GCA_019409045.1 Clostridiales bacterium
CATTTGAAATATATTGTCAACAACAAAGCGGAAAACCAGATATATTTCGTCATAAATTCACCCGGGAACGACGCAGGCGCCCCGACGATCCGTCGGGGCGCCTCAGGCCGCTGACAAAGCCCCCAAACGCAAAAATCACTTCCGAAAGAAAAAACGGAAGTGATTTTTGCTTCCCGCGTCGCAAAGGGGCCTATCCCTCGCCGCCCGCCTGTGCGGCAGCCTCGCTGACCTCCTCCCACTGCGCGTAGAGCGCGTCCATGCCCGCCTGAAGCTGCGCGTGCCGCCGGGCCACCTCGCGCGCCTCGTCCGGGTCCTGATACAGCGCGGCGTCGGCCATGCGCGCCTCCAGCTGCGCGATCTCCGCCTCCGCCTGCGCGATGCTCCGCTCCGCGGCCTCCACGCGCGCCTCCAGCGCCTTGCGGCTCTGGCGCAGCAGCCGCTCCTGCCGCCGCTGCCGGTCGAGCTGCGTGCGCGTCATGCCGCCGGCGAGCGCGTCCTGCGCATCGGCCTGCTCGCGGCGCTTCTTTTCGAGGTAATCGTCGTAATTGCCCAGATATTCCTTCACACCGTCCGGCCGCATCTCGATAACGCGATTGGCCACACGGTTGATGAAGTAACGGTCGTGCGATACGGCAAGAATGGTGCCGTCAAAGTCCTCCAGCGCGCCCTCGAGCACCTCGCGGCTGTCCATGTCCAGGTGGTTGGTCGGCTCGTCCAGAAGCAGCAGGTTGTCCCGCCGCAGCATCAGCTTGCACAGGGACACGCGCCCCTTCTCGCCGCCGGAGAGCGAGCCGATCTTCTTGTACACGTCGTCGCCGGTGAACAGAAACAGCGCCAGCACCGAGCGCACGCGGTCGAGCTCCAGCCGGGGAAAGTCGTCCCACAGCTCGTTGAGCACGTCCTTTTCGGGGTCGAGCCCCGTCTGGTGCTGCCGGTAGTAGCCCACGTCCACGTTCGCGCCGTACTCCACCAGCCCCGCGTCCGCGCGCAGCTCGCGCGCCAGTATGTTCAAAAGCGTGGACTTGCCCACGCCGTTGGGCCCGATGATGGCCACGCGGTCGCCCGCGCGCAGGTGCAGGTCGAAGTTTTCAAACAGCGCGCGGCCGTCGAAGCCCTTGGCAAGCCCCCGCGCCATGAGCACGTCCTCGCCGCTGCGGCGGCGCGCCTCGAACGAGAAGCGCACATGCTGCTCCTCCGCAGGCCGCTCGACGCGCTCCATCCTTTCCAGCCGCCTTTCCCGGCTCTCCGCCGCGCGGATGGACTTTTCGCGGTTGTACATGCGGTATCGCTGTATGATGGCCTGCTGCCGGGCGATCTCCGCCTGCTGCAGCTTGTATTCGCGGATCTGGCGCTCGAGGTCGGCCTGCCGCTTGAGCGTGAATTGATCGTAATTGCCCTCGTACTGCGTCAGGCGGTGCATGGAAAGCTCGGCCATGCAGTCGCACACGCTGTTCATGAAATAGCGGTCGTGCGATATGATGAGCACCGTGCCCCGGTACTTCTTGAGCGTCTCCTCCAGCCACTGTATCGAAGAAAGGTCCAAATGGTTGGTCGGCTCGTCCAGCATCAGAAGGTCGGGCTGCGTAAGCAGCAGCCGCGCAAGGCACAGCCGCGTCTTTTCCCCGCCGGAGAGCACGCTCGCGGGCTGGTCCTCGCGCCCTTTGGCAAAGCCGAGGCCGGCCAGCACGCCCTGTATGCGGCTGGGCCATTCGTAGCCGCCCGCGTCCTCAAAGCGGTCGGTGAGGCGGGCGTATTCGCGGGAGAGGCGATCCAGTTCGGCCTCGTTTTCGTGCTTTTGCGCCATCTCCTCTTCCAGCGCGCGCAGACGGCGCTCCATTTCCCGCACCGGCTCAAAGACGCGGGAGAGTTCCTCGCGCACGGTGAGGTCGCTCTGTATATCGGCCTCCTGGGTGAGCATGCCCACGCGCGTGCCGCGCATCAGCGAAATGGTGCCCTCGTCCGGCTCCATCTGCCCGGCGATGAGGCGAAAGAGCGTGGATTTGCCCGAGCCGTTGACGCCGATCAAACCCATGCGCGCCCCCTGCTGGAGCGTCAGCGATATGTCTTTCAGGACGGATTTCATGCCGAAGGACTTCGACACGCCCTGCACAGTCA
>DXVG01000315.1 GCA_019409045.1 Clostridiales bacterium
CCTGCAGGTAAACCGCGCCCGCGCAGTGCTCGATGGACGCGCCGGGCCGCGCGCCCGGGCGCAGGTAGTACCCGCCGCGCGCCCACGGCACCGCGCCCCCGACAAAGCGGGACACGTCCGCCCCGGGGCGATGCACGCGCATGGCAAGCGCGGGCGCGTCCTCCAGCGCGGCGAGGAACGCGTCCGTCTGCGCGCCGAGCAGCGCGCGCATGTTTTCCACAAATTCAGGCGACAGATTCGGCATAGGCCTCCAGTTCGGCGAAGTCGTGCACCACCGGGCCGCTCCACAGCGCCGCGTCCTCCGAGCGCGCCATTTGCACCGCGCGCATGCCCGCGGCCTGCGCGCCGCGCAGGTTGCGCTCCAGATCGTCCACAAACAGGCAGTCCTGCGCGCGCGCGCCGAGCAGCTCGAGTATGCGCGCGTACATGGCCGGGTCGGGCTTGAGCGCGCCCACGTCGGTGGAGAACACATGCGCGTCGAAGTACCGCCACAGCCCGGCGCACTCGAGCACGCGCCGCAGCGAGGGCATGGTATCGCTCAAAAGCCCCAGGCCGAAGCGGCTCTGAAAGCGGGGCAGGTACTTCGCCGCGTCCGCGTACACGCCCATGCGGCGCGGGTTTTCGACAAAATCGCGGGCGAGCGCGTCCAGCTCCTGCGGCGGGAGGTCCCACGGCACGCGCGCATTCATGGCCTCCAGGTACGCGCGGCGCATGGCCAGCTCCTCGCGCTCCGTGTCGATGCGCACGTCCTCGCGCGCCAGATGGGCGCAGGCCGCGTGCGCGCGCGTGTATGCCTCCCCGCCCAGCGTGGGGGCGATGACGGGCGACTGCGTCATCGCAACGCCGTAGCGCCAGCTTCCAAGGGCGGGATAGACGATGACCCCGCCCGCGTCCAGTATCAGCTTCATGCACACCTCCGCGTTCGCGTTTTGTCCATTATAGCACCCGCGCGCGGGCCGCGCAAGCGCGCGCATGTGGAATTGCCGCGGAGGATTCGCGGCGCGAAAGGTTGAAAAAATCTGGACATTGTGGTAAAATTCAGGATAGGAAGCGGCATGCCATCCATGCCATTGGGAGGGATGAGACATCATGAAGCGTTTGTTTGCGGCGCTGGTTGCGCTCGCGCTCGTGTGCGGGTTCGCGCTGGCGGACGCGGTGGTGGGCGACGGCGGCGACAGTTGGCTGCGCTCCGGGCCCGGCCTGAGCTACGCAAAGCTCAACGCAGTGCTCGAGGACGGCGAATCCGCGGAGTATCTGGGCTCCACCAGTTACGACGGGCGCGGCGTGGCATGGTACTATGTGCGCACAGGCGGCGCGACCGGCTGGGTCTCCTCGCGCTACACGGCGCTGGAGCAGGACGTGTGGACGGACGGCTGGGACGAGGATGTGCTTTGGGTGCGCGCGACCGCGCGGGTGAACCTGCGCTCCGGCCCCGGCACGAGTTACGACGACCTGGGCGTGCTGGTCGAGGGCGAATGCCTGCGCTATCTGGATCAGACGCGCTACGACGCGAACGGCCGGGCCTGGTACAGGGCGGAGTACTACTCCTACGGCGAGGTGTGGGTCAGCTCCCGCTACAGCGAACTGACCTACGAGCGCACCTACGCCGAATCGGACGACGACGCGGGCCGTTTCGGCAGCTACATACAGACCACCGGCAGGCTCAACGTGCGCTCCGGCCCCGGGCTGGACTTCTCCGAACTGGGCACGCTGGACAAGGGCGCGACCGCCACCTATCTGGACGTGTGCTCCGTGGACGAGCGCGGCGTGACCTGGTACAAGATCTCCTACAACGGCGGCACGGGCTGGGTGTCCTCGCGCTACTGCGAGCTGCACTGAGTTCCCCCGCATTTAACCGCCTGTGCCGCGCGGCGCTTCATGCCCGCGCGGCGCTTTTGTCTGCCTCGCCCGAAGATCTAACAGCTTCCAGCGCGCGGCGGACGTCCTCCCCTGTCGGCGGGCGGTCTTCCTCAAAGGCGCGGGCGGTCAGTGCGCGCAGGGCGGCGGCGCGCGCCTGATGGGGGCAGGCTTTTCGCAGCGCCTGCGTGTGCTCCCCCAGCC
>DXVG01000316.1 GCA_019409045.1 Clostridiales bacterium
GCTGACCGAGGCGGAGACCCCGCTCGCCGCGCGCTTTCCCGAGGCGCGGCTTGTGACGCGCGCGGTGCTCGAGGCCGTGTGCGACACAAAGACGCCGCAGGGCATGTGCGCATCCTTCGACCTGCCCGGAGCGCGCGCGCTGGAGGACGCGCCCCAAACGCTGGTGGCGCTCGACGGCGTGCAGGACCCCGGAAACGTGGGCACCATCTGGCGCACGGCGGACGCGGCGGGCTTCGGCGGCCTGCTTCTGGGCGCGAACTGCGCCGACCAATACAGCCCCAAGGTGCAGCGCGCGGCCATGGGCTCGGGCTTTCGGCTTCCGGCCATCCCCGCGGAACCCCTTTCGGACGCGCTGCGAACGCTGCGCTCGCGCGGCTATATGGTCGTCGCCTCCGCCTTGGATGGAGAGGATTTTTACGCGCGGCCCGAGGTGGGGGAGAGGTTTGCGCTCGTCATCGGCAGCGAGGCGCACGGCATTTCCGACGCGGTGCGCGCGCAGGCGGACATGCTGGTCAAACTGCCCATGCGCGGCGGCGCGGAATCGCTCAACGCGGCGGTGGCCGCGGGCATCATGATGTATGAGATGATGCGCTCAAGATGAGCGCGGCCAGATATGAAAAGGAGGCCCGTGCAGCTTTCGCACAGGCGTCCTCTGTTTTTGTGCTACGGTTCAAGCAAGGCGGCAAGCTCCGCGGGCAGGGGCGATCCCCACGCCATCCGCTCGCCGTTCCAGTCGAGAGAGAGCAACGCCGAGTGCAGCGCGAAGCGCCCCGGCAGGCGCTCCTCCTCCCGCCCATAGAGAAAGTCGCCCACCACCGGGTGGCCGATGTGCGCCATATGCACGCGGATCTGGTGCGTGCGGCCCGTCTCCAACCTGAGGCGCACGAGCGTGCGGCCGTTGCCGCGCTGCACGATCTGCATGTGCGTGACCGAGGGCTTGCCGCGCAAAACATCCACCACGCGGCGCACGCTGGCCGCGTCCTCCTTGCGGATGGGTGCGTCGATCGTGCGCCCTCCCTCCACGTCGCCCTCGACCACGGCGAGGTATTCGCGGCAAAAGGCGCCTGTGTGCAGCTGTTTTTGCAAAAGCTGGCAGGCGTGGGCGTGCGTGGCCGCGCACATCAGCCCGCTGGTGCCCTTGTCCAGCCGGTTGAGAGGGCGAAACACGAAGCTTTCGCCAAAATGCGCCGCCAGGCGGTTCTCCAGCGTGCCGTGCTCCTGCCGCTGCGAGCACTGGCAGGGGAGAGGCGCGGGCTTGTCCACGATGTAGAAGTCCTCGCAGGCGTACACGATGCCGCACGGCAGGTTTTCCGGCATTACGGCCCGCGCGGGCGCGTCCTCGGGAAGCGCGACCTCCACCACGTCGCCCGGCCGCAGCAGCGCGTTTGCAAGCGCCGCCTCGCCGTTGACGCGCACGCCGCCCGTCCGCTTGAGCGACGCAAACAGCGTGTAGGACACGCCGAGGTCGCCGCGCACGAAGTACTTCAGCTTGCGGCCCTCGTCCTTTTGCTGTGCGGTCTTTCGCAAAACAGGCATGGCAAAGCTCCAAAATGGCCCGAGGCGAACGCCCCGGGCCGCGATTTTTTATTCTCCCAAGTCCACCTTGATCTTGAGCGCCTCGAGCTGGTCGGGGTTGACGTCTGCGGGCGTCTCCATCATCAGGCAGTTCGCGCCCTGCGCCTTGGGGAAGGCCACCACGTCGCGCAAACTGTCGCTGCCGGTGAGGATCATCGACAAACGGTCGAGGCCAAAGGCGAAGCCGCCGTGCGGGGGCGTGCCGTACTTGAAGGCGTCGGTGAGGAAGCCGAAGCGGTGCTGCGCCTCCTCGTCCGACAGGCCGATCATCTTGAACATCTTCGCCTGCATGTCGCTTCTGTGGATGCGGATGGAGCCGGAGCCCATCTCGATGCCGTTCATCACCAGGTCGTAGGCGCGGGCGCGCACCTTGTCCTTCTCGTTTTCCAGATACGCCTCGTCCTCGGGCATCCAGCTGGTGAAGGGATGGTGCATGGCCACATAGCGGCCCTCCTCCTCGCTGTACTCAAACAGCGGGAACT
>DXVG01000317.1 GCA_019409045.1 Clostridiales bacterium
TTGTCTTCCTTCGGAAGTGATTTTTGCGTTTGGGGGCTTTGTCAGCGCTCTGAGGATTGACGGGTTTTCCCGTCAATCCTCTTGTATGTACGGCCCCACGGAGGAAGCATGAAAAACAAACTGTTTGTATTTATGATCGACGCACTGTGCGCCATGGACGTCGCCTATATGCGCACGCTGCCCCACTTCGGCGCGCTGCTCGAGCGCGGCGCGCTGGTGGAGGAGATGCTGCCGGTGTATCCCTCGTTCACCTATCCCTGTCACGTCTCCATCATGACCGGCTGCTATCCCGACCGGCACGGCATATCGCACAACGAGATGGTCAGGGCGGGCGTGCATCCCGTGCCGTGGTATACGCGGCGCGAGATGGTGAAAAAGAAGTTCTTCGCCGAGTACGCAAAGGAGGCGGGCTACACCACCTGCCTGATCAACTGGCCCGTCAGCGCCGGCGCGGACGTGGACATGAACCTTCCCATGATCGTTCCGATGATGTACCGGGGCGACGATCCGCGAAAGTTCTACGAGGGCGTCTCCACGCCCGAATTGCTCGACCGCTACTTCTGGAAGTACGGCCACCTGCTGCGCGGGCTGAACCGCCCGCTCAACCGCAGCCTGGACATGTTCACAAACGCCGTCGCGCCCGAGATCATCCGCGACTACGGCCAGCCGGACGTGATGTTCGTCAAGATGTGCGACCTGGACAGCATCCGCCACGACCTGGGCGTGGACACCGACCTCGCCCGCGAGCAGCTCAAAAAGCACGACTGTGAGCTGGGCGTGCTCATGGAGTGCATCCGCCGTCACGGCGACTTTGAAAATACGAATTTCGTGGTCATGGGCGACCACGGGCAGACGGACGTAAAGCGCGTGCTCAACTTCAACCGCGTCTTGCAGGAGGCCGGGCTTCAGGAGCTCAACCCCGACGGCACGCTCGGCGCGTGGGACGCCTACTGCCACTCCACCGGCATCTCCGGCTGGATCGAGGCGCGCGACCCGGACGACGAGGCGCTGCTTGCGCGCATCTACAGGGCGCTGCTCGACGCGCGCGAGAGCGGAAAGTACGACCTTGCGCACATATTTACGCGCGAGGAGGCCCGAAGCCTGCACCACCTGGACGGCCCGTTCTCCTTCGTCATCGAGTGCGACCCGCCGGTGGCGTTCAACTTCGCGCCCGCGGACCCGCTGTACATGGACGCGCATCCGGGCGACTACAAGACGGCCATGGCCTCGCACGGGGGCCTTCCCACGCTCGAGCACAGGACCACGTTCTTCTGCGCCGGGCCGTCCGTGCAGCCGGGCGCGGTGCTGGAGCGCGCCTGCATCGTGGACGAGGCGCCCACCATGGCGCGCATGCTCGGCTTCGACATGCCCGACGTGGACGGCAGGGTGCTCAACCAACTGCTCCGATAGGCGCGCGGCGCACGCGCGCGGCAACGATCTGAAAGAGGGAAGCGCATGAAAGTAACGCTTGAACACCTGACCAAGAGGTTTACCGACGTCACGGCGGTCTCGGACTTCTCCGCCACGCTGGAGCACGGCGAGCTGATCTCGCTGCTGGGGCCGTCCGGCTGCGGCAAGTCCACCATACTCAACATGCTCGCGGGCATACTGCCGGTCACGAGCGGCCGGATACTGTTCGACGACGACGATGTGACGAACATGCCCCCGGAAAAGCGCGGCATCGGACTGGTGTTTCAGAACTACGCGCTGTACCCGCACATGACGGTCTTGCAGAACATATGCTTCCCGCTGGAGGTGCAGAAGGTGCCCAAGAAGGAGCGGCTGGAGCGCGCCATGGAGATCGCCAAACTCGTGCATGTGGACGCGATGCTCAAGCGCCGCCCCGCGCAGCTCTCCGGCGGCCAGCAGCAGCGCGTGGCCATTGCCCGCGCGCTGGTGAAAAACCCGCGCCTGCTTCTGCTGGACGAGCCGCTTTCCAACCTGGACGCGCGCCTGCGCCTGGAGATGCGCGAGGAGATCCGCCGCATACAGCAGCGCACGGGCGTGACCACCATATTCGTCACCCACGACCAGGAGGAGGCC
>DXVG01000318.1 GCA_019409045.1 Clostridiales bacterium
CCGCTCCATCCTCCTCCTCCGCCCCCAAAAAAACCAACCGGACGCCCGTCCCTCCCGAGCGCCCGGCTGCATCCATCCCCATCCCGATCCCACAAAACCCCAAAAAACGCTAACTGATCTCCCCAACGCTCGCCTTTCCGCGCGAACGCCTCCCGCGCGCGCCCCTCCCGCGCGCGGAGCCGCCCTTCTTCACATCCTCGAGCGTCGCATGGCTGGTGTGCGCGATCGGCCGCCACTTCGGCGGGATCAGCACCGCGGACAGGTTCGCGGGCATCCACGTCAGCGCGATCAGCCAAAATCCCAGCACGCCCGGCAGCTCGCGCGTCCACTTCTTGCCGGATAAATGGCACACCGCGGCGGCGGCGGCGCTGACCACCGCGATCGCGGCCACGGCCACGACCGCGCCGAGGGCGAGCAGCGCGCCCGGCTCGCCGTGCTCCATGACGAAGCGCACGGTCTGCACCGTGGAGATCACGCCCGGCACGACGCACAGTATCTGCATCAGGTTCCCCAGAAAGAACACGCCGAAATCCAGCGCCTGTAAGCTGCGCGCGCGCACGGCGCGGACAAACAAACGCGCCCCGTAGATGCACATGCACTGCAACCCGCCGCGGAACCAGCGCCGCCGCTGTATGAACGAGGCTACAAAGCCCACGGGCTGCTCGTCATACGTCACGGCATTCTCCAGATAAGCGATCTTCTCGCCGCGCAGGCCGCACTGCGCGGTGAACTCCAAGTCCTCGGTCAGCGTGCGCGTGTTCCAGCCCATCTCGCGCACCAGGTCCGCCGAGATCATCACGCCGGTGCCGTTGAGCATCGCCGAGAGCCCCAGCGCCGAGCGGCTGCGGTTGAACAGCCTGCTCATGAACCAGTAAAACACGCTCATGCCGCCCGACACCCAGCTCTCGCGGGAATTCTTGCTGTCGCGGAAGCCCTGCCCCACGCGCACGCCCGCGCAGAGCGCGTCGTTCACGGCGGAGAAGAACCCCGGGTCCACCAGATTGTCCGCGTCGAATATGCAAAACGCGTCGTATCGCCCCGTCGAAAGCAGGTGCGAAAACGCAAAGCGCAGCACGTCGCCCTTTCCGCGGACGCTGTCGGTGCAGGTCAGCACGCGCGCCCCCGCCTGCGCGGCCACGCCCTCGGTGTCGTCGGTGCAGTTGTTGGGGATCACCCATACGTCAAACAGCTCGCGCGGATAGTCCTGCGCCAGCAGCGTGCGCACGGCCTCGCCGATCACGCCCTCCTCGTTGCGCGCGGCCAGCACCGCCGCAATGCGCTTCTTCGGCGCGGCCTTGGGATAGGCCGCGGGCTTGCGGAAGGCGCCCAGCAGGACGATGAGCGCAAAGTACAGCACATAGACGATGCTGAATGCGTTCAACGTCCAGAAAAGTACATCCACGGGCAGCCCACTCCCTTCGACACACAGTCGCGTACTCAATCGCGTACATCATTATAGCACAAACGCGGCGCTCCCGCCTTTGGAAATGATTAAAAACTGATGAAAAATGGCGACCAATAACAGCACTCTAAAAAAACCGACGCGCCGCATGGGCGCGTCGGCAGACTCGCGGGGAATTACTTCTCCGCCATCTTCCTGTAGGTCGCAAGGCGCTTTCTGGCCTCGGTCTCGGACTCGGCAAACAGCGCGGGCGCCACGTCCGGGAACTGCCTGAGCAGCGAGGCGTAGCGGTTCTCGCCCTTGATGAAGTCCTGATAGCTCTCGGTCGGCTCCTTGGAATCCACGGTGAGCGGGTTCTCCAGATCCGGGTTGTAGCGGTACATGGTCCAGTAACCGGCGGCCACGGCCTTCTTGATCTCGGCCTGCGCCTGGTTCATCTTGATGCCGTGGTTGATGCAGGGCGCGTAGGCGATGATGAGCGAAGGACCCTTGTACGCCTCGGCCTCGGTCACGGCCTTGAGAAGCTGGTTCATGTCCGCGCCCATGGCGACCTGCGCCACATACACATAGCCGTAGGACATGGCCATCAGGCCCAGGTCCTTCTTGCGGGTGCGCTTGCCGGCGGCCGCGAACTTGGC
>DXVG01000319.1 GCA_019409045.1 Clostridiales bacterium
GCCCCAGTTCGCGTCCGCGCCGAACATGGCCGCCTTGACCAGCGAGGAGCAGATCACGGCCTTGGACACCGCGTCCGCGGCGCGCTGCGTGCGCGCGCCGGTCAGCGAGCACTCGATCAGCTTGGTCGCGCCCTCGCCGTCGCGCGCGATCATCCGGCAAAGCGCGGTGGTCACGGCGTTCAGCGCCGCGCAGAACGCGTCGTAGTCCGCGCCCTCGGCGGAGATTTCCGGGTTTTCGGCCATGCCGTTGGCCAGCACCGCGCACATGTCGTTGGTGGATGTGTCGCCGTCGATACTCACGCGGTTGAAGCTGGTCTTTACGTCGGCCGAGAGCGCCCTTTGCAGCATCCCGGGCGTGATGGCCGCGTCGGTGGTCAGAAACACCAGCATGGTCGCCATGTTGGGATGGATCATGCCCGAGCCCTTGGCGATGCCGCCCAGGCGCGCGGTCCTGCCGCCGAGTGTGAATTCCACGGCGCAGCTCTTGGGCATGGTGTCGGTGGTCATGATGGCCTCCGCGGCGGCCCCGCCGTCGGCGGACAGCCCCGCGACGAGCGCGGCCATGCCCCCGGAAATGGGCGATATGTCCAGCCTCTGGCCGATCACGCCCGTGGAAGCGACCACCACGTCGCCCGCCGAAACGCCGGTGGACGCCTCCACCAGCGCGCACATCTGCCGCGCGATCTCCACGCCGTCTGCGTTGCAGGTGTTGGCGTTGCCGCTGTTGCAGATGACGGCCTGCGCGTAGCCGTCGGCGAGGTTTTCCTTCGTCACCAGCAGCGGCGCGCCCTTGACCAGGTTTTGCGTGTACACCGCGGCGGCGGCGGCGCGCCTCTGGCTCACGATCAGCGCAAGGTCCCGCTTTTGCCGGTTTTTGCGGATGCCGCAGTGTATGCCGGAGGCGGTGAACCCCCGCGCGGCGCAGACGCCGCCCTCTATGATCTTCATGCGTTTCCCTCCCGTTTACAGAACAAGGCTCGCGGTGGTCTCCGCGCCCATTTTCATGTTCAGAAGCTGCACGGCCGCGCCGGACGCGCCCTTGCCGAGGTTGTCGTACACGGCCAGCAGCGTCATGCGCTCGTCGCTTCCCTCGCAGGCCACGAGCATGCCGTCCGTGCCGGAGAGCGCGCCCGCCGAGGCGAAGCCGCCCTCGCTCACCGCGTCCGCGTAGCGCACCACGGGGCCGGTGTATGCCTGTTTATACGCGCTTTGCACCTCCCGCATGCCCGCGCCGCCCAGAAGCTGCGCGCGGTGCAGGGGGACGCTGACGAGCATGCCGCTGTAAAAGTCGCCCACCACCGGCAGAAATACCGGCGCGCAACTCAGCCCCGTCCAGGCGACCATTTCGGGCAGGTGCTTGTGCGCCTGCGAGAGCGCGTAGGGCCGGGGCGCGCGCAGCGCGTCGCCCGCGGCCTGATACTGGGCGATCATCTTCTTGCCGCCGCCGGAGTAGCCGGTGAGCGAGGTGCAGGAAAGCTGCGCGTCCCGGGGCAGAAGCCCCGCGCGGATCAGCGGCGCGACCAGCGCGATAAAGCCGCTGGCGTGGCAGCCGGGCACCGCGATGCGCCGGGAGGCAAGCACGGCCTCGCGCGCGTCCGCGCCCAGCTCGGGAAGCCCGTAGGCCCAGCCCGGGGCCGTGCGGTGCGCGGTGGAGGCGTCGAGTATGACGGTGTCGGGGTTTTCCACCATCTCCACGGCCTCGCGCGCCGCCGCGTCCGGCAGGCACAGTATCGCCGCGTCGCAGGCGTTGAGCGCGCGCCTGCGGCTGGCGGCGTCCTTGCGCTGCGCCTCCGGAAGGACGATCAGCTCTATGTCCGCCCGCGCCTGCAGGCGCTCGTAGATGCGCAGTCCGGTGGTTCCCTCGCGTCCGTCGATGAACACTTTGTACACGGCGAGCCCTCCGCATAATTTCATTGCATTGTGTATAATTATAAACGTTCAGGCAAAAAAGTCAACCTCTGACGAAAAAATATACAGAAACTTTGCATGCCGGTATCGCAGAAGGG
>DXVG01000032.1 GCA_019409045.1 Clostridiales bacterium
GCCTGACGCGCGCCAGTCGGCCGAACATGCCGAACAGGCCCGGGCTTCCCATTTCAAGGACTTCTATCTCCACATCGCTCGGGTCGCAACCGAGCTCCTGTGCGCCCTGATTGATGGCGTCCTTGACGGTCTTTCCGGTCGATTCTATGGATCTCAACGGATTTGCCTCCTTAAACGATGGTCAGGCGCGCGCCGCGCGAAGGCGGGCGATCAGTGCTCGCCCTGCGCCTCCAGTTCGGCGGCCTGACGGTCCTTGCGGTCAAAGTAGCGGTTGATGAGGTAATTCTGCACGATCTGGATGACGTTGACGGCGCACCAGTAGATGGCGAATGCGGCGTTGTAGCCCGCGCACCACCACAGGGACAGAAGCGGCATGAACCACTTCATGAACGCGCCGTTCATCGGGTTGGACTGCTGCTGCTGACCCGCGGGGGTGGGCGTGTCCGGCTGCTTGGGCGTGATCAGCTTGGTCATGAACACCTGACTGAGCGCGGCGAACAGCGGCAGTATGAACAGGCCGTTGGCGCTGTTGAGCAGCGCGCTCCACGATGTGGGCAGCGTCAGCGTCGGCTGGAAGAACACCAGGTTGAGCGGTATGCGCATGAAGTCCTCCGCGCCGACCGCGGCCGCGATGCTCTCGTAGGCGGGCGTGCGCAGGAAGCTGGCGATGATTTGCAGATTGGCCTTGGTCAGCACCTCGGAGCCGCTGATCTCGGAGAGTTGCAGGCTGGTGAGTATGGATGCGTTGTCCTGCGTGATCTCGCGCGCGGCGGGCAGTATGCTGTTCATGAACGAATCCGGCTCGAACACGTTCTTGATCCACAGCCAGCTTTCAAACTCTATGTTGGAGGCCAGCGTCTGCGCCTGGTCCGCGGTGAGTGTGATGGTGCTCAGGAACATCTCGAGCTGCTCGTTGAGCAGCACCGCCTGCTCCGAGGTGAGCAGCGATGCGATGGCGCTGATCTGGTCGGTCGAGAAGGTCGCCGTGGTCAGTGCCTGAATCGCCTGGGTCTGCTCCGCGGTGAGCGTAACGCCCTCCAGAATGGCGGTGATCTGCTCGGGCGTGATCGACAGCGCGGACAGGTCGATGGAGATCGCGGAGAGCGCGGCCTGTACGCTGACGCCGTCCGCGAGCGCGGGCATGCTCTCCACGATGCCCAGCAGCATCCGCGCGCTCTGCTCGCTTGCGAGGTTGCGCATGGCGGAGAACATGATGATCAGCAGCGGGAAGGAGATCAGCATCGGCAGACAGCCCGCCAGGGGCTTGACGTTTTCCTTGCGGTACAGCTCCTGCAGCTTCTTGTTGTACTTTTCCTGATCCTTGCCGTACTTGCGCTGCAGCTCCATCTGCTTGGGTTGTATCTTCTGCATCGCCCGCATGCTCTTGCGCTGCTTGATGTCCAGCGGCAGAAGCACGAGGCGGATCAGCAGCGTAAAGATCACCACGGACCAGCCGTAGTTGCCCACGAAGCCGTGGATGCCCTGTAGGATCGAGATGAAAAACCCGTTGATGCCTCCCATTTGACCTGAAAACCCCCTAAGCGATTCAATTGGGGAAGCCCGTGCGCGCGGTACGCAAAAAGGCGACGCACGCGCAGGCACACGAACGCCTTTCGCGGCTGCCGCCGAGTCATGGCACGGGATCGTATCCGCCCTTGTGCAGAGGATGGCACTTGAGGATGCGGCGAAGGGCCAGCCATCCGCCCTTGAGCGCGCCGTATTTCTCCACTGCCTGAAGCGCGTACTCGGAGCATGTGGGGATAAAGCGGCACGACGGCGGCGTGCTTGGCGAGATCTGCCTGCGGTAGAACCGGATCAGCGCCAGCAGCGCGCGCTTGGGCAGCGCCCTCATGCCTGCTCATCCTCCTTGAGGAGCCCCGCGCGCGCAAGCAGCGCGTACATCTCGCGCGCAAGCGCCTCGTGCGTGCTTCGGGCCGCCGCGGCGCGGGCGACGAAGATATACCGCCCGCTCTTCAGCCGCGGACGCAGCACGCGCGCGTCCTCGCGCAGAAAGCGCCGGACGCGGTTGCGCGTGACCGCGTTGCCCACCTTGGAGGACACGGAGAATCCCATGCGCAGGTCCCTGGCGCGCAGATAGACGAGCACAAGGCATCTGGCGGGAAAGCTCTTCCCCCTGCGGTAGACGTAGCGGTAATTGCGGCTCTTGCCCAGGCGGTACCTGCGCGGAAAGCGCAAGCCGACCGGCGAGGCGGGCGACACGCGCGCGTTCACGCGGATCGTCAGGCGCTGAGCGTCTTGCGGCCGCGCAGACGGCGGGCCTTGAGGACGCGGCGACCGGCCTTGGTCTTCATGCGGGCGCGAAAGCCGTGTACCTTGGCTCTCTGGCGCGTCTTGGGCTGGAAAGTACGCTTCATCTTGGAAACAACTCCTTCAATCGAAATATTATGTCTCTTGCTTTTGCGCGGGCCGGCTGCCCGTGCGTGAAAAGCGGACACTCCCAATATACAGCCTTTACAGTATAGTCGAAACGCGCGGACATGTCAAGGCAAAATATATGAAGTTTCCGCGCCAGGTTGCGCAGCGCGGCGCGACACTATATAATGGAAGCGGGAGGCGATTTTTTGGAGCTGTGTGTGCAGATCGCGGGGATCATCATGGTCTTTGAGACCGCGCAGGGCCTGTTCTCCCCCGCCGGCCCCGACCGGGGCACGCTCGCCATGCTGCGCGTGGCCCGGCTGGAAAAGGGCATGCGCGTGCTGGACCTCGGCTGCGGCTGGGGCCTTGCGGGCGTGTACGCGGCGCGGGTGTGCGGCGCGCAGGGTGTGGTGATGACGGACATCGACGCGCGCGCAGTGGAGGCGGCGCGCGCCAACGCCACGCGAAACGGCGTGGGCGATGTGCGCGCGTATGTGGGCGACGCGCTGGACGCCGTGCCCGACCGCGCGTTCGACGCCATACTGTGCAATCCCCCGTATCAGAGCGACTTCTCTGTGGCGAAAAAGCTCATCCTCAAGAGCTTCAACCGCCTGGAGATCGGCGGGCGGCTGTATCTGGTGGTCAAGCGCCACGACTGGTACTTCAACAAGCTCAAAAGCGTGTTCGGCGGCGCGCGCACGCACATCGAGGACGGCTACTTCGTGTTCGAGGCGCAGCGGCGGGAGCGCAGATATGCACAAAAATAAACTTTTCGTCATATTTGTTTGGACAGGTTTTCGCTTTCTGTGCTTGACAGCGCCGCGCCGAGGGTCTACAATAGATAAGTAGTTTGCGTATCCTGATATGCATGCTCACGGCAAAGGCCGCTTGACTGACGATAGATTCCCCTGCGCCGCGGATGCGGCTTACGATACTGCCCCGGGAACCGGAAGCTGTCGACTGTTGCTCATAAACGCTTTGAAAGCGCACAGGCCCTTGCCAATTTCGATTTTGATCGCAAGAATCTGAAAGAAGGAGGGGACTGGCGCTTGATTTATGCAATCGTCGCGGTCGTTGCGCTGGCGGTTGGCTTGACGGTAGGCTACTTCTACCGCAAGAATGCGATGGAAAAGAAAATCGGGCAGACCGAAGAATTTGCCCGCAACATGCTCGAGGAAGCGACCCGCAAGGCCGAGGACAAGAAAAAGGAGGCCGTTCTGGAGGCGAAGGAAGAGATCATCCGCCTCAAGAGCGAGCTGGACAAGGAGGTCCGCGACCGCAGGAGCGAGGTCGGCCGCATGGAGCGCCGCGTGACGCAGCGCGAGGAGCAGCTCGACAAGAAGGCCGATCATCTCGAGGCGCGCGAGGAGCAGCTCAACGTCAAGTACAAGGACGCCGAGCGCATCGAGCAGGAGGCTCAGGCGCTGCATCAGCAGCAGCAGCAGGAGCTGGAACGCATTGCCAACATGACCATGGAGGACGCCAAGAACGTCCTGATCAGCCGCATTCAGAAGGACGCCTACCATGACGCCGCCGTCATGGTGCGCGAGATCGAGGCGCGCGCCAAGGAGGAGGCCGACAAGAAGGCCCGCAACCTGATCGCGCTCGCCATTCAGAAGTGCGCGGCGGACCACGTTGCCGAGACCACGGTATCGGTCGTGGCGCTGCCCAACGACGACATGAAGGGCCGCATCATCGGCCGCGAGGGCCGCAACATCCGCACGCTGGAGACGGCCACCGGCGTAGACCTGATCATCGACGACACGCCCGAGGCGGTCATCATCTCCGCATTCGACCCGGTGCGCCGCGAGATCGCCCGCATCGCGCTGGAGAAGCTGATCATGGACGGCCGCATCCACCCGGCGCGCATCGAGGAAATGGTCGAAAAGGCGCGCAAGGAAGTGGATCAGCAGATCCGCGAGGCCGGTGAGCAGGCCGTGTTCGAGACGAACCTGCACGGCATCCATCCCGAGCTTGTGAAGCTGCTGGGCCGCATGCGTTACCGCACCAGCTACGGCCAGAACGTGCTCAGGCACTCCATCGAGGTCAGCCACCTCGCGGGCGTGATGGCCGCGGAGCTGGGCGCGGACGTGCAGCTCGCAAAGCGCGCGGGCCTTCTGCACGACATCGGCAAGGCCATTGACCACGAGGTCGAGGGCACGCACGTCACCATCGGCGGCGAGCTTGCCAAGAAGTTCCGCGAGAACGACCAGGTGGTCAACTGCATCATGGCCCACCACGGCGACGTGGAGGCGCAGTCGGTCGAGGCCGTGCTGGTGCAGGCCGCGGACGCCATTTCCGCGGCGCGCCCCGGCGCGAGGCGCGAATCCCTGGAGAATTACATCAAGCGCCTGGAGAAGCTCGAGTCCATCGCCTATTCCTTCGAGGGCGTGGAGACGTGCTACGCCATACAGTCCGGCCGCGAGATCCGCATCGTCGTCAAGCCCGAGGACGTCAACGACGCAGGCACGCTGGTGCTGGCGCGGGAGATCGTAAAGCGCATCGAGAGCGAGATGGAGTATCCCGGACAAATCAAGGTCAACGTCATCCGCGAGACGCGCGCGGTGGAATTCGCAAAGTAGAAAGACGCGCGGCCGCCTTCCCTATCGGAGGGCGGCCTTTGCAGTGAAAGAGGCACGCTATGACCGGAAACGAGTATCAAAAGCTGGCGGGGCGCACGATGAACCCCGCGCTGAGCGGGCGCGACGTGCTCATCAACGGCGTGATGGGGCTGTGCGGAGAGGCCGGCGAGGCCATAGACATCGTCAAAAAGCACCTCGCGCAGGGGCACGCGCTCGACCGCGAGGGGCTGATCAAGGAGCTGGGCGACGTGGCCTGGTACCTCGCAGAGACCGCTACCGCGCTGGAGATCGGACTGGACGAGGTGTTCGAGCGGAACATCGAAAAGCTCAGAAAGCGCTACCCCGAGGGCTTCAGCAGCGAAAAATCGCAAAACCGTCAGGCGGGCGACGTGTAGAAACCCGCCTTCGCGGACAGGGACGCAACCGGCCCCGCGCAACATACGCGCGGGGCCGGTGCAGGATGTTGACAAAGTCAACAGACTGCCAGAGCGTTGAGAAAGCCCGCAAGACAAGGAAGCGAGCTTGCAAACAAGGTTTCTTACATAGACGTAAGTGACCGCAGTTTGCAAGCGAAGCTGACGCAGGAAGCAAAAATCACTTCCGCTTGTTCTCTTTCGGAAGTGATTTTTGCGTTTGGGGGCTTTGTCAGCGCTCTGAACCGGCCCCGCGCAACATACGCGCGGGGCCGGTGTTTTTCGCAATCGGCGGGGCGATAGGGCTCAGACCTCCGGATTTGTTGGGGCGGAGCGCGCATCGTCCGGCTTCTTGCCGCGCAGCGCGGCCTGTATGTGCGCCCACATTTCGTCGTTGGGCTGAAACAGCAGTATCTTCATGCCGCCGGTGGTCTCGTAGGCAAGCGCGCGCACGGGGAGGCTTGCGCGGCGCAGCGTGGCGCGAACGGTTTTCGCGTCGGGGAAGCGCGCCTTCATCTCCTCCGGCGCGCCCATGGCCTTGAGACGGCTGAAGTACACCTCCTCGAACGCGCGCGGCCTTCCGGGGCCGTAGACGCGCTCCACGCGCAGCAGCTTCGCGCTGGCGGTGTAGAGGTAGTTGAGCACATAGTCCCGCAAAAACTTCAGGCCCAGAAGGCCGCCCAGGAGCCAGTAGCCCACCGAGGCGACGGTGTAGGCGGTAGTTCCGTCCAGTATGCGGAAGAACGTGAGCACATACTGCAAAAACGTGAGCACGAACTGCGCCGCGAACAGAAACAGCGCCGTGCAGGCGACCAGCAGCCAGCCCTGCCACATCTTCAAGGGCGTTCCCGATAGCCTTTGCTCCATGCGTTTCTCCTCCATCGCCCCTTGACAGTGGGGCGCAAATCCATTATCATACTTTTAAGACGCCGCCTCGCGCGGCCGCAACATACGCACCGTCAGGAGGGTTCGCCATGCGTGTACAGGAATCCAGGGAAAACTACCTCGAAGCCATCCTCATGCTGCACCGCAAGCATGGATATGTTCGCTCCGTGGACGTAGCCAATCATCTGGGCTTTTCGCGGCCCAGCGTCTCGGTGGCGATGTCGAATCTGCGAAAGCTGGGGCTGATCACCACCGACGAGCACGGCCTTTTGCTGCTCACGCCGGAGGGTCTGCGCGAGGCCGAGAGCGTGCTGGAGCGGCACACGCTGATCACCAACTGGCTGGTGGGCCTGGGCGTGAACGAGCAGACCGCTGCGGAGGACGCCTGCCGCATAGAGCATGTGATCAGCCAGGAGAGCTTCGAGTGCATCCGCCGCCACGTCGATCAGCGGGAAAAGGGCGAGGCGAAGGGCGAGGCGTAGTCCCCGAGCAGTGCGTTTTCAACAAACTTCGGTCTGTATTGTTGTCATTTGGCAAATTACAGACCGAAGTTTGTTATTCTATCCAGTCCAGCATGTACTGCTCCTGATACAGGTCCGCCACATTGAACAGCCAGTCGGTCAAAAACGCCTCCCAGTCGCCGCCGGTGGCGTCGTCCAGCGCGCCGACAAGGTCGTACTCCCCCACCACGTCCGTCTCGAGGCCGCGCTGGTAGAACAGGCGCAGGCCGGAGAGAAACTCCTCCAAGCCCATCGCGTTGCGCGTTTCATGCATCACCAGCGCGCCGCGCCCCTGCACGACGCTTTCGTACTCCGAGGGCGTGAACAGGTCGGCCGCGGAGGTGACTTCGAGCCCTCCCGGCAGCGTGTACTGCGCCTCGGGCAGCAGCCGCTCGTTCAGGTCCTGCAAAAAGGCGTCCCGGCCGTCGATCTCCTCCGTGGCGAGGCAGGCGACGTACTCGCTCACCGCGTCCGACAGCCACGCATCGTCCACGGGCGCGGCGTAGGCGCCATAGCCGAAGAACTGCTTGGCCAGCGCGCGGCGCAGCGCCATGTCGTCCAGGAGCGCAGTCTCGTCCGCCCAGATGAGCCCCTGCACAGACAGCGCGCCCAGCGCGTAGTCGGACTGCGCGATGGTCACGTCCCACGCCAGCGGGCCGAACCATTCCTCATAGGCGTTGAGCGCCGATAGCGCGGATTCGAGCGCGCGCGGCCCGCCCTGCCGACTGGCGGCGAGCACGCGCACGTTCGTGCCCGCCTGCGTGGTGCCGGTGTACTCGCGCCAGCGCATGCCGATGGACACGCACAGCTCGCGCAGGTCGGAGGCCGTAAGCGTCCATGTGCGCGTGCCGTCGCCGTTGTCCGAGCACTCCAGCGCGCCCGGCCCGGCCAGCAGGTATCGCTCGGGCAGCGTGACGACGAGCGAGAAGTCGGCGCGGTCGGCGTACACATAATTCGCGTGCTGTAGCGGCGCCTGCGCGACGAACTCGCCGTCCTCCAGGCGCAGCGCCTGCGCGTAGAAGCCGCGCAGCCGCAGATCGTTCTCCCCCACGCCCAGCTCCGCGCCGTTTTGCGTATACAAAAGCGCGTATTCAAACGTGAAGGTGCAGCTCTGCCCCGGCTCCAGCGAACACGCGACGCGCAAAAACAGCTCGTTTTCGCCGAACACGCCCCAGTCCGCCTCCTGCCCGTCCACCAGCACGCCCGTGATCTCGACGCCTCCGGGGGCGTAACCGGCATACAGCACATCGCCCAGCGCGTCCGCGGAATACGGCAGCGCGCTCAGTCGGCGGAACATGTTGGCGTAGAGCGAGAACTCCACGCGATCCAGCGCGGCATCGCTCCGGTTCGTATAGAGCAGGCGCTGCCGGATCTGCAGCGCCTGTTCCTGTTCGAGAAATTCGACTTCCAGCGCGTAACTGTCGCGCGGCTGGCTCTGCTGGGCGTGCGCGTGCGAAAACACGAGCGACGCCACCGTGCCCAGCACGAGCAGCAGCGCCAGCACCAGCGCCAGCAGCCGGACGAGTTGCTTCTGCTTCTTCTTCATGGTCATTCAATGGCGCGAATCTCGCTCAGCGGCCAGAACACGAAGCGGGCGCGCCCGACGATCATATCCCCGGTGATGGGGCCTACGTCGTCCGAGGGGTTGATGCTGTCGTGCCAGTCGCGCGAGTCGTGGCTGTTGTAGATGTTGTCGCCCACGACGAAGTACTCGTCCTCACCCAGCGTGTAGGGGCCGTAGTCGTCCGGATGGCCGTTGGGGTAGTAGACACCCTTTTCGGGGTCGATGGCCTCGCCGTTGATATAGGTGACGTTGTTGATGCGCTCCACCACGTCGCCGGGCACGCCGCGCACGCGCTTGACGAAGTTCGTCTGCGTCTCTATGCCCAGCAGGCCCTTGGAGGTGCGGTTGGGATAGTGGCAGATGACCACGTCGCCGCGCTCCACGCCGGAGAGGCGCACGTCGATCACCGACACGAACAGGCGTTCGCCGTGCAGCAGCGTATCGTTCATGGAGTTTCCGTCCACGCGGATGAGCGTGAACAGGAACGTGCGGATCAGAAGCGCGATGAGCACCGCTGCGGCCAGCGCGACCACCCATTCGCGTATCTCCCGGCCCAGCGTCTTTTTCGGCTTTTCGGGCTTTGCGGAGGCCGCCTGTTCGCCCTCGGCCTGCATCTGCTCCGGCTCCAACTCGCCCTGCGGCTGACTGGTTTGCAGATTCTCGTCGTTCACTTGCATTGCCTCACTTCCGTCAGTAGATGCCGCGAAAAAACTGTTCGATCGGCCAGAGCTTCAACCGCGCCCGCCCGATGAAATCCGAGCGGGAGAGCACGCCCACGTCCGCGGCGCGGCTGTCGTAGCTCTCGGGGCGGTTGTCGCCCAGGACGAGGTATTCGTCCTGCGCGAGCGTGATCTCAAAATCCTCGCAGCTCGCGTTGCCCGTGGCGTAGGGTTCGCTGGCCACCTCGCCGTTGAGGTAGGCGACGCCGTCGCGTATGGCGTAGGTGTCGCCCGGCACGGCGGCCACGCGCTTTAAGTAGGTCTCCGACTCGCTGTGATCCGGCAGGCGGCACAGCGCCACCTCTCCGCGCTGGGGCCCGTTGAACCAGTAATCGAACTTGGTGACCAGCACGATATCGGAGCTGTAGAGCGTCGGCTCCATCGAAGTGCCGACCACGCGCGCCGTGCCGACCACATAGGTGCGCAAAAGATACCCGGCAACCAGTGCGCCCAATATCCACGCGCACCAGGAAACAGCCCGCTTCATTGTGAATCCTCCGCATCGCAAGGGCTCGTTGCGGCGCGCTCCACGCGCCGCACCCGCTTTTCAAACACAGGGCGTTCAAGCATGACGACCCTTCCGCAACCCTCGCAGCGCATCTTGATGTCCGAGCCCACGAACGTGACCTTCCACAGATCGCTTCCGCAGGGATGCGCCTTTTTCATCTTCACAATATCGCCGACCGACAAAAGCATACCATCAGCCTTCCGCAACCGCCATGCCGCGCTGGATGGCCTCCAGATTCTTGGGCATCATGTGCTCCTTGGACGGGCCGAACTTATGCCGCATGGCGTCCACCAGCTCCTCTGCCGTAAAGGCGCCGGTGAGTCGGGCGACAGCGCCGAGCATGACCATGTTGGTGACCTTGGCGCTGCCAAGCTCCGCGGCGATGTCGTTTGCGGGGATGCCCACCGCGCGAATGTCCGTGCGCGTGGGCTTGGTGTCGATCAGGGAGCTGTTGTAGATCAGCAGCCCGCCCGGCGCGACGCTGGATTCAAACACGGCCAGCGACGGCTTGTTCATGGCGACCACAAGGTCCGCCTCCTCCACGCGGGGCGAGCCCACCGGCTCGTCGGAGACGACCACGGAGCAGTTGGCGCTGCCGCCGCGCATCTCCGGGCCATAGGAGGGCATCCAGGAGACTTCCTTGCCCATCACCATGCCCGCGTAGGCGATCAGTTGACCCATCAGCAGCACGCCCTGTCCGCCGAAGCCCGCGAAGATCATTTGCAGATTCATTTCTCAGACCTCCTTGAAGATTCCCAGCGGATACTCCGCCGCCATGCGCTCGGCGACGAACCGGGTCGCCTCCAGCGGGCTCCTGCCCCAGTTGGTCGGGCAGGTGGAGAGCACTTCCACCAGCGAAAGGCCCTTGCCCTCGGCCTGATGCTCAAACGCCCTGGCGATGACCTTCTTTGCGTTGAGCACATTCTTTACATCGTGTACGCTCACGCGGGCGATGTAGCTCGGGCCGGTGAGCGTGGCGAGCATCTCGCACACGCGGATGGGGTTTCCGTTCATCTCGGCAGTGCGGCCATAGGGCGAGGTGGTGGTCTTTTCGCCGATGAGCGTGGTGGGCGCCATCTGGCCGCCGGTCATGCCGTAGATGCCGTTGTTGATGAAGATCACGGTGATCTTCTCGCCGCGCGTGGCGGCGTGGACGATCTCGGCCATGCCGATGGAGGCAAGGTCGCCGTCGCCCTGATAGGTGAAGACGATCTTGTCCGGATGCACGCGCTTTGCGCCCGTGGCGACCGCCGGGGCGCGGCCGTGCGCGGCCTCGTACATGTCGCAGTTGAAATAG
>DXVG01000320.1 GCA_019409045.1 Clostridiales bacterium
GAGTATTGCCTCCGCCGCGGCGTCGTATAGCCCCGCGCGGCGGAGGCAATACTCTTGCCGTGGAGGTGGAGATATGGCCATCAACAAGGTGGAGATCTGCGGCGTGGACACCTCGACGCTGCCGGTTCTCAAAAACGAGCGGATGCGCGAGCTGTTTCCGAGGATACACGCGGGCGACCGGGAGGCGCGCCATGAGTTTATTCAGGGGAACCTCCGGCTGGTGCTGAGCGTGATCCAGCGGTTCCACAACCGCGGCGAGAGCGTGGACGACCTGTTTCAGGTGGGCTGCATAGGGCTGATGAAGGCCATCGACAACTTCGATACCAGCCAGAACGTGCGCTTCTCGACCTACGCGGTGCCCATGATCATCGGCGAGATACGGCGCTACCTGCGAGACAACAATCAGATCCGCGTGTCGCGCTCTCTGCGGGACACGGCCTACAAGGCGCTCAAGGCGCGCGAGCGGCTGACCTACCGGCTGGGGCGGGAGCCCACGGTGGCGGAGGTGGCCGCGGAGATGGAGACGCGCGAGGAGGACGTGGTGCTTGCGCTGGAGGCCATACAGGACCCCGTATCACTGTTTGAACCCGTGTATCAGGACGGCGGCGACGCCATATACGTCATGGACCAGGTGCGCGACGAGCGCGTGAGCGAGGACGAATGGGTGCGCGACCTGTCCATCCGCCAGGCGCTTGAAAAGCTCAACGAGCGCGAGCGCAACATCATACGCCGCCGCTTCTTTCAGGGCCGCACGCAGATGGAAGTCGCGGGCGAGATCGGCATCTCGCAGGCGCAGGTATCCCGGCTGGAAAAGGCGGCGCTCGAGCAGATGCGCCGCTATATCTGAGGGCATGCGAACGCCCCGCCGTGCAAGGTCTCGGCGGGGCGATTGCTTTTATGCGGCGCCGCGGCGCGCTCCGGGCGCATAGTGGACGATCACGCAGGTGTTCTTGCCCTGCGCCTTGGCCGCGTAGAGGGCCGCGTCCGCCTGTTCGAACACGCTTTCGTAGTCCGCCTCCTGGCCGGTGATCAGCACCGCGCCGAGGCTACAGGTCGCGCGCACATTACCCCCGGGCACGTCCAGGGATTCGATCTCGGCGCGTATCTGCTCGAATTTGTGCATCAGCGCCCGCTCGGAGGACATGCCCTTGGTCAGCACGACGAACTCGTCGCCGCCGAAGCGGCCGATGATGTCCGTGGCGCGGAAGATGCTCTGGAGCGATTCGCCGATCCTGTGCAGCACGGCGTCGCCGATCCGATGGCCCTGCGTGTCGTTGATGGACTTGAAATCGTCCAGGTCGATGACCATAAAGGCGCACATCACCTTGGGATTGCACGCCTGAAAGTAGCGGCGCACGGCGCTTTCGCCGGCGAGCTTGTTGTAGATGTCGGAGAGCGCGTCGCGCGTGCTCAGGCGCTTGTACTCCAGCCGCGTCTCGTAATCGCGTATGCGCAGCCGCGTGATCAGGTGTTCCACCGCCAGCGAGAAAAACACCGCGACGATGGCCTCAAACACGTCGTACCTCCCCGTAACGCCGGGCTTATACGCCAGCGTGAGCAGTATAAAGGCGAGCACGGCCAGGCCGATCAGCCCGTAGGTCAGCGCAAAGGGCAGCGTGAACAGCGCGGGCATGATGACGCACATCATCGAAAGGAAGGAGGCGGGCGCGTCCGGCGTGCCCGGAACGTCGATCATCACGATGAAGAAGAACAGTATGACCTCGTACACGACGCACAGAAGCGTGCTGCTGTTTCGCCGCACGGGCCGCTTGCGCCCGACCAGCAGCACCGCCAGAAACATGCCCAGCGAAGCCGGAAGAAACAGCAGGTGCCATATGGACGGCCTCCAACCGGGCAGCACCAGCGGCGTAAACAGCAGGAACACCGCCAGCAGGCAGACCGTGAGCAGCGTGACGCTCCTGAGCGTTCGCATGTTGTTTGCCGCGATCTCCCGCCCGTCCTCTCGGTAATGGCGCCTGCG
>DXVG01000321.1 GCA_019409045.1 Clostridiales bacterium
GCGGCCGGGCACGCGGCTGGTGATGGTGGGCGACAGGGACCAGCTTCCCTCCGTGGGCGCGGGCAACGTATTGGGCGACATACTCGCAAGCGGCGCGGTGCCCTCGGTGACGCTCACGGAGGTGTTCCGCCAGGCGGCCTCGAGCATGATCGTGCGCAACGCCCACCGCATCAACCGCGGCGAGTACCCCGAGGTGCGCACGCGGGACACGGACTTCTTTCTCGAGCGCCGCCAGAGCATGCGCGAGGCGGTGGACTGCGTGGTATCGCTGGTCACCGCCAGGCTGCCGCGCTATCTGGGCGTGGACGCGCTGCGCGGCATACAGGTCATGGCGCCGATGAAGCGCACGGACGCGGGCGTGTTCGCGCTCAACGCGGCGCTGCAGGGCGCGCTCAACCCCGCCGCGCCGGGCAGGCCCGAGCTGCGGCGGGGCGACACGGTGTTTCGCCTCGGGGACAAGGTGATGCAGGTCAGAAACAACTACGACCTCGCCTGGACGCGCGGGGACGAGCGCGGGCTGGGCGCGTTCAACGGCGACATCGGCTACATCGCCAATGTGGACGCGCGCGAGGAGAGCGTGCTGGTCGCCTTCGACGACGGGCGCGAGGCCCTCTACGCGCCGGCGGACATGGACGAATTGGAGCTTGCCTACTGCATGAGCGTGCACAAGAGCCAGGGCAGCGAGTTCGACTGCGTGGTGCTGCCACTGGTGACGGGGCCGCGGATGCTGATGACGCGCAACCTGCTCTACACAGCGGTCACGCGCGCAAAGCGGCTGGTGGTGGTGGTCGGGCGCGAGGCGTGCATGCGCGCGATGGTGGACAACGACTACATCCACCGCCGCTTCAGTGCGCTGGATGCGCGGCTTGCCGCGTGGTTGACGAAGTGAGCGGGCGATGCTATAATGGGGGCGCGGCCATCCGCGTCCGTGATTGAAAGTCGATGCCAGTCGCAGGCGAAACGATCCACATAAGCGGGGCAAAGCCCCCGTGAGCATGGTGCGGCCTAGATGTAAGTCCGGCCAGCCTTCGGGCTGAGAGGGTCAGTAGTGGGGAGGCAAAGGCCTTAGGAGCGAGCGCCCCAGCCGGCGAGTGTGGGGGCAAAGATCAGGTCGGGCGGATGGCCGCGCCTGTGCGCCCCCATTTTTTACGCAGGAGACGAGGAGAAAAACGCATGCGCTACGACGCGATACTCATGGACGCCGACGATACGCTGTTCGACTTCCGCCTCGCGGAGAGAAACGCCATCGGCGAGGTGCTCGCGCGGCTCGACGTGCGCGACGCGGACGCGCCGGCGGTGTATCACCGCATCAACAGGGCCTGCTGGGAGGCGTTCGAGCGCGGGGAGATGACGCAGGAGACGCTGCGCGTAAAGCGGTTTGACGACCTTCTGACCCACTACGGCCTGCGCGCGGACGCGGCGGAGGCGGCGCAGGCGTTCACGCGCGCGCTTGCGCGCCAGAGCGCGCTGTTGCCCGGCGCGCTGGAGGCGGCGCGCGCCATTGCCGCGCGGCTGCCGGTGGCCATCGTCACCAACGGTCTGGGCGAGGTGCAGCGCGGCCGCATGAACGCCTCGCCGCTGCGCTCGTGCGTGTCGGCGATGATCATCTCCGGGGAGCACGGCTTTCAAAAGCCCGACCCGCGCCTTTTGTTCGCGGCGCTGGACGCGCTGGGCGGCATCGCGCCCGAGCGCGCGCTGATGGTGGGCGACAGCCTGACCAGCGACATACTCGCCGCCAACCGCGCGGGCGTGGACGCCTGCTGGTACAACCCCGCGGGCAAGCCGCTGCCGGAGGGCTACCGCGCGCGCTACGACATACGCGACATCGGCGAGGCGGTGCGCATCGCGCTGCAGGAGTGACAGCCAGAAAAACGCGGCGGCAGGAAGATTTCCTGCCGCCGTCAGTATGTTGACAAAGTCAACAGACTGCCAGGGCGTTGAGAAAGCCCGCAAGAC
>DXVG01000322.1 GCA_019409045.1 Clostridiales bacterium
AGACCATCATCGCCGACGGCGGCGTGAAGTACTCCGGCGACATCCCCAAGGCCATTGCCGCGGGCGCGACCGCCGTGATGCTCGGAAGCCTGTTTGCCGGCACCGAGGAGAGCCCCGGCGCGGTGGAGATCTATCAGGGCCGCTCGTTCAAGGTCTATCGCGGCATGGGCTCCATGGCCGCCATGGCCGAGGGCAGCAAGGACCGCTACTTCCAGGAGGACGCAAAGAAGCTCGTGCCCGAGGGCGTGGAGGGCCGCGTGCCGTACAAGGGCGCGCTGTCGGATACCATCTTCCAGCTCATCGGCGGCCTGCGCTCGTCCATGGGCTACTGCGGGACGCCCGACATACAGTCCCTGCGCGAGAACGGCGATTTCATCCGCATCACCAACGCGGGCCTGATCGAGAGCCACCCGCACGACATCAACATCACCAAGGAAGCGCCCAACTACACCCGCGGATAGGCCGCGGCAGGCGCGCAGAGCGCCGGCCGTCCGCCGGCTCCGTCGGCATCCCGATCGCCCCGAAGGCTTTGCCTTTGGGGCGCTTTTTGTCGCGCAGAATGGCGTCGGGCAGTCGAAAAACGTAAAAAGCGCGTTCAAAATTATACAGATTGCCTATTGCGCAATCGTTTGTTTCCTGCTATAATGGGTAATAATGAAAGGTAAAGTGAATCATCTATGGCGGTCGCAGGGGGTGGTGAGCCGGTGAACGCGGTAAAGCTCGAGGACATCGCAAGGGAGCTGGGCATCTCCACTTCCACCGTCTCCCGGGCGCTGAGCGGAAAGGGCCGCGTCGGGGAAAAGACGCGCCAGCGCGTGCTGGAGGCGGTGCGCGAATCGGACTACACCGTCAACGCCGTGGCGCGCTCGCTGCGCCTTCGGGACGCAAAGAACATCGGCATCATCGTGCCGGACATCAGCAACAACTTCTTCGCCTCCGTGATCAAGGGCGCGCAGGAGGTGTGCAGGCAAAGCGGCTACACGCTGATGGTGTGCAACTCCGAGGAGGACGCAGACCTGGAGGAGGAGGCGCTGCGCACGCTCCTGGAAAAGCAGGCCTCCGGGCTGATCCTCGCCAGCGTCGGCAGGTGCGAGGGGCTCGTGGCCCAGTATGCGCGCCACGGCGTGCCCATCGTGTTCATCGACAACATACCCGAGGGCGCGGACTCCTCCGAGGTGGTGTCCATCGACAATTACGCCGCCGCCAGGGAGCTGACGCAGGCCATGCTCGCGCGCGGATACCGCGATGTGGGCATGATCACCGGCCCGAACGATCAATCCACCGGCTCGCTGCGGCGCATGGGCTTTGAAAGCGCGCTTCAGGACGCGGGCATTCCCGTCCGGGACCACTGGGTGCTCGAGGGCGACTTTCGCATGGCCTCGGGCCGCGCGTGCATGGAGAAGATACTGCGCATGCGCGACAGGCCGCGCGCGATGATCATCGCCAACAACTACATGACCTACGGCGCGGTCAACGCCATTCGCGAGGCGGGGCTGCGCATCCCCGAGGACATTGCGCTGGCGGCGTTCGACGCCTATGACGAGACCGGCCTGATCACCCCGCTGATCACCTCGCTGAACCAGCCCGCACAGCAGATCGGAAAGCACGCGGCGGAGATCATACTCTCCCGCCTTCGCAACGAGCCCGCGCCCGCATGCGCGCAGGCCACGCTCAGACCCGTGCTGTTCGCAGGGGGCTCCTGGTAAGGTATGCCCTCCGCAATGGCGCGGCTTGTGGCGGGTGGTTTGCGCAAACGATTGAGCAAATTCCGGCAGAGGCCGGGAAATATAGAAGTCAAGGGGAGAAACGAACATGAAGAAACTGCTTGTCGCACTGCTTGCCGTCGTTTTGGCCTTCTCGATGGTGCTGGGCTGCGCGGTCGCTGAGACCAAGATCGGCGTGAGCATCATGGAGCTGACCGCCTACACCTGGTACCTGGGCGTC
>DXVG01000323.1 GCA_019409045.1 Clostridiales bacterium
GCGCCTCGTAGCGGTCGCGCAGGCCGCGCAGTATCTCCACGGATTCCTCGCGCGTCGGCTCGCCCACGTTCACCGGCTGGAAGCGGCGCTCGAGCGCGGAATCTTTTTCGATGTACTTGTGGTACTCCTTGAGCGTGGTCGCGCCGATGCACTGCATCTCTCCGCGTGCGAGCAGCGGCTTGAGTATGTTCGCCGCGTCGATCGCGCCCTCGGACGCGCCCGCGCCCACGATGGTGTGCAGTTCGTCGATGAAGGGTATGACGTTGCCCGCCTTGCGGATCTCCGCCATGGCGTTTTTGAGGCGCTCCTCAAACTCGCCGCGGTACTTCGCGCCCGCGAGCATGCCCGCGAGGTCGAGCGACACCACGCGCTTGCCGCGCAGTATCTCGGGGATGTTGCCCTCGACGATGAGCTGCGCAAGCCCCTCCACGATGGCGGACTTGCCCACGCCCGGCTCGCCGATGAGCACGGGGTTGTTCTTTGTGCGGCGCGAGAGTATCTGCACGATGCGCTCGATCTCGCGCGCCCTGCCGATCACCGGGTCGAGCTCGCCGCCCTGCGCGGCCTTGGTCAGATCGCGCGCGAACTGGTCGAGTATGGGCGTCTCCTGCTCCTGCGCGGACGCGCCGCCGCCCGGCTCCTCGCCGCCGTTGAGCGCGCGCAGGAGCTCGTCGCGCGCCTTGTTCAGGTCCATCCCCATCTTGATCATCACATGCGCGGCGACGCCCTCGCGCTCGCGCATCAGCGCGAGCAGTATGTGTTCCGTGCCCACATAGTTCTGCTTGAGGTCGCGCGCCTCGCGCACGCTCTGCTCGAGCACCTTCTTGGTGCGCGGCGTGTAGACCATGGTCTTGGTGGGCGCGTTGTCCTCGCCCTTGCCGAGTATCTGTATGATCTCCTGTCGCGCGGCGGCGACCGTGACGTCCTTGAGCACCACCGAGGCCGCGCCCGGGTCGCTCAACACGCCCAGAAGCAGGTGCTCCGTGCCCACATAGCTGCGCCCCAGCTGGGCCGCCTCGCGCTGCGCGGTCAAAAGCGCACGCTGACCGCGCTCGGTAAACTTTGCAAAATAAGCCATTGATTTCCTCCGTGTGGTTTAATTGGCGACCAGCGCCAGTAGCTGCTCGCGCATCAGCTTTGCGCGAAGTATCTCCCCCTCGCGCTCGCCGATGAGCTTGCCCGCGCGAACGCCCAGAGAGCCGGGCTGCATGTCCATCATCAGGCAGTCCAGCGCCCGCAGGGGCGCGTGCAGATAGCCCATGCTCGCCGCGTAGCGTATGTCCGAATACCGCTGCATCAGCTCGGCCACGGACATCAGGCGGGCGTTCACCGCCTCGCCCCAGGAGCGAAGCAACCTGTCCTGAAGCGCGTACATGTCCTTTTTCTCAGCGCGCTCGCGCATGGCGCGCTCGTGGCTCACGATCTGCTCGGTCGCCGCGTGCAGGGAGCGGATCACATCGTCCTCGCTGCGGCCGAGCGTGACCTGGTTGGAGAGCTGATACAGGTTGCCCTGCGCCTCGCTGCCCTCGCCGTACAGCCCGCGCACGGTCAGGCCCAGCTTGGCCACCGCCTGCATGATCGCGCCGATCTGCCCGCTCTGCGACAGCGCGGGCAGATGCAGCATCGCCGAGGCGCGCATGCCCGTTCCCACGTTGGTGGGGCAGCTTGTGAGGTAGCCCCACTGCGCGTCGAAGGCGTAGGCGTCGTGCGCGCCGAGGGCGTCGTCCGCCGTGAAGGCGAGCTGTGCGGACCGCTCGAGCTGCATGCCCGGCAGCAGGCCCTGTATGCGCAGGTGGTCCTCCTCGTTGAGCATGACCGACACCGTCTCCCCCGAGGAGATCAGCGCCGCGGAGTACTGCGGGTACTTGAGCAGGTCGTAGCTGATGAGGTGGTGCTCCACCAGCATCCTGCGGCGGTCCTCATCCATGT
>DXVG01000324.1 GCA_019409045.1 Clostridiales bacterium
TTGTGCGCGCCGCGGCTCACATAGCGGTCCAGCGCGCCGAGCACGCGCAGCGCCTCGTCCTCGCGCACGCTCTCGCCGGGGCTGCGCAGCTTGCGCTCCCCGGCCAGCACGCGGCCCTCCATGATCAGCGCGCGCGCAAGCGCCATGGATTCCAGCCGCATCTCCTCAAACAGGCGCTCGTCCGCGCGGCGGCGCTTCATCGGCCGAGCCTCCTGAGAACGCTGTCCACGATCCCCTGCTCGTCCAGCGCGCAGCGGTGGAGCTGACGCTCGACCGGCGCGTGTTCGATGTGCGCGTCCGGCACGGCCAGCGTGAGCGCCTCGCGCCCGGGCGCGTTCTGCGCAAGCCACGAGAGCACATGCTCGCCCAGGCCGCCCGCGAGCACGTTTTCCTCCCCCGTGACGATCAGCCCCGCCTTGAGCGCGCGGCGAAGCAGCTCCTCGTCCAGCGGCTTTACAAACCGCGCGTCCACCACGCCCGCGCGCACGCCCTTGCCCATCAGCTCGATGGAGGCGCGCATGGCGATGCACACCATGCGGCCCACGGCCAGGAACATCACGTCCTCGCCCTCGGTGAGCACCTCCCACTCGCCGATGTGCAGCGGCTTTTGCGTCTCCATGCGCGCGCCCATGTCCTCCACGTCCCTGGGATAGCGGATGGCCATGGGGCCGTCGTACTCGGCGGAGAGGCGCACCAGGCGCTTGAGGTCGCGCACGTCGCGCGGCGCGGCCACCACCATATTGGGCAGCATCGAAAGATAGCTCAGGTCGAACACGCCCTGATGGGTCACGCCGTCCGCGCCGACCAGCCCCGCGCGGTCCACGAGGAACGTGACGGGAAGGTCGGGGATGCACACGTCCGTTGCGACCTGGTCGAACGCGCGCTGCAAAAACGTGGAATAGATGGCGACGTAGGGCTTCATGCCCGCGGAGGCCATGCCCGCGGCCATGGTCACCGCGTGTTCCTCGGCGATGCCCACGTCGAAAAAGCGGTCTGGATGCGTCTGCGCAAAGTGCTGCATGCCCGTGCCGATGGGCATGGCCGCGGTGACGGCGCAGACGCGTATGTCGTTCTCGGCGAGCGCGACCAGCTCCGCGGCCGCCACGCTTCCGCAGGACGCGCCCGATTCGCCGCGCGCCTGCCCCGTCTCCACGAGGAAGGGCGCTACGCCGTGGTAGGCGTCCGGGTGCGATTCAGCGGGCGTGTAGCCCTTGCCCTTGGTGGTCACGACGTGCAGTATCTGCGGCGCCTCGTCCTCCCTCGCGCGGCGCAGCACGCGCACCAGCGCCTTGATGTCGTGCCCGTCGAGCGGGCCGATGTAGCGAAAGCCCAGCGCCTCGAAGAACTTGCCGTCCACAAAGGGCGTCTTGAGCCAGTCGCGGAATCGCTCCACGAACCGGAACATGGGCGCGCCCAGGCCGGGGATGCGCTCCAGCCCCCGGCGCACGCCGCGCTTGAAGGCGCGGTAGCTCCTGGACTGGCGCAGGCCCGTGAGGTACTTCGAAAGCGCACCCACGTTGCGGGAGATGGACATTTCGTTGTCGTTGAGGATCACGATCAGCCGCGTGCCGGACTGACCGGCGTCGTTGAGCGCCTCGTAGCACATGCCGCCGGTGAGCGCGCCGTCGCCCACCACCGCGACCACATGGTAGTCGTCGCCCATCACGTCGCGCGTGCGGGCAATGCCCAGCGCCGCGGAGATGGCCGTGGAGGCGTGCCCGGCGGTAAAGGCGTCGCTCTCGCTCTCCGAGGGGCGCGGAAAGCCGCTCAGGCCACCCTCCTCGCGCAGGCCGTCGCGAAAGCCCTCCAGCCGCCCGGTGAGTATCTTGTGCGCGTAGCTCTGGTGGCCGACATCGAACACCAGTTTGTCCTCCGGACAGTCAAAGAC
>DXVG01000325.1 GCA_019409045.1 Clostridiales bacterium
GATCAGGGCGCGCAGGCCGATCAGAACGCGCAGGCGCAGCCGGATGCGGAGGGGAGCTCCGCGCTCTCGCAGCTCGCCGCCTCGTGGGAGAAGGCGGCGGGCGACGCGCTGGGCGAGGTGGTCAGCGCGACCGCCATCTCCGCGCGGGACTACGGCTTTTCGCTCTCAAGCGACGCGGGCTCGATGACGCTCACGCTCGCGGCCGTCGGGCCGGGCTATTTTGACGTCTACCCGCGCTACCTCGTCGCGGGCCGCCTGCCCACGGCCGACGAGCTCGAGCGCGGCGAGCGCGTGGCGGTGCTCGACGAGCCCGCGGCGTTCAAGCTGTTTCCGACCTCGGACCCGCTCGAGGGCAGGGTGCGCATCGGCGAGGCTTGGTACGACGTGGTGGGCGTCGCGCGCTGGTCGCGCGATGTGGGGCGCTACGAGCAGCATCAGGCGTACATCCCCTTCGCCTGCGCTGCGCGCGACGACCTTCCCGTGGAGGTCGTGGAGGTCTGCGCGCGGCCGATTCCGCGCTCCGGCGCCTCCCGCGTGTTCGAGGAGAGCGCGAATACATGGCTGCCGGGCGGCACGTTTGTCGATACGGCGAAGGAGAGCATGCGCGCCTCCATCGCCGCGCGCGCGGTGGCCGTGGCGCTGGCCGTGTACGCGCTGTTGTACCTTGCGCGCAGGCTGACGCGCCGCGCGGGCGCGCTCATATCCGACGCGCGAGGGCGCCTGCGCACGACCTACATGCGCGATATGCTCCCGTGGCTTTTGCCGCGCGCGGCGCTTCAGGCGCTGTGCGTCGCGCTGCTCATCGCCGCGTTCTACGGCGTTTTGACCGTCGCCATCGAGCCGATGTACGTCTTTACAGAGTGGATTCCCGACGTGCTGGTCGAGCTCTCATCCATCACGGAGCGTTTCTGGCAGCTCACATCGGCCGCGGCGAAGCCCGTGCGCGTCTGCACCGAGGCGTACGCCCGCATACGCTTCTGGGCGGGCGTGCTGCGCTGGGGCCTGCTCGCACTGCTCACCGGCGCGTTGGTCATGGCGCTGTCGTCCCGCCCGCCCCGCGCAAAGGGGGAGGCGAGGTTGGAGGACTGAAAAGGGCCGTCGGATGCGTGCCAGCGTCCGACGGCCTCTTTTTTTCGGGCGGCTCACGGCTGCGCGCCTGCCACCATCGCCCGAATATCTTCCCCACTCTCGCCGGGGCGCAGCTTGCGCAGCGCGACGATGTAGCGCCCGTCGTCGTCGCCATAGCTGCACGTCACCAGCGTCAGGAGGGAATCGCCGTAGGCCACCTCCACCGGGACTTCCAGATCGGAGCGCGCGCGCATCGAAAGCACATAGGCTTCAAACGTCGCCTCGTCAAAGGCGATCTGACGCACGTCGAAGTAGTGCGCGTCCGCCTCGTCCATGGAGGCCTCGAACATCGCAAAGGGCACATACAGCGCGTTTTCGTAGAGCGTGTCGAAGCGCACCAGCGCGTTTTCCACGAGGAAATCCCGCTCGGCATACGAGGAGAGCTCCCCAAACATCGTGCCGTTGCGCATGTTGTGGCCGTAGACGATCAGGTTTTCGTCTCCCAGGCGGTTCGCGCCGTCCAGGAACAGCGCCCCCTCGCGCGCCTCCTCGCCGGAAAAGCTGTGGGTCAGGTAGTACTCGTTGTCGTTCTCCCGCTGCACGACCGGCAGGTCCACGATCTGGCCGACCACGAGGTAGCCCACCGTGTCGGGATTGTAGCGCAGAAGCTCGGAAAAGCTGTCCTGCGGCGCGCCCTGCGTCGGCAGCGCGTAGACGATCGTGTCCTCGTCCGGCGTGGCCAGCGGCGCGATCGTCTGATCGACCACGCGCGGCTGCGGCGTGGGCGTGGCGGTCGGCTCCGGCGGCAGCGTGG
>DXVG01000326.1 GCA_019409045.1 Clostridiales bacterium
CCCTTGTCCTGCGCGTTGTAGTAGCTGGCGGCGTAGAGCACCACCAGCCCCGTGAGCACCAGGAGCACAAAAGAGCACAGGACGCCCCTGTCCACGCGGCGCGTCAAGTCATGTTCGGCTCCAGACCCTTTACGATCCGCTTAAATTCGCGCCCGCGCGCCTCGTAATCCGCAAACATGTCAAAGCTCGCGCACGCCGGGGACAAAAGCACGTTCCCGCCGGGGACGGCGCTTGCGCGCGCGCGGCGAATCGCGTCCTCAAAGTCATGGCCCGCGCGCTCGATGGAGGTGAAGCCCTCGTCGCGCAGCGCGGCCTCGATCTGGTCGGCCGTGTCGCCGATCAGCACCGCGTGCGATATGTTGCCGCGCGCGATCTCCCGCCCGAGCGGGTGATAGTCCGCCTTTTTGAAGCTGCCGCCGAGGAGTATGACCGTCGGCGCGGTCATCGAGCGCACCGCCCAGAGCGTGGAATCGACATTGGTGCCCTTGGAGTCGTTTATGTAGCGAACGCCGTCCAGCTCGCGCACGAACTCCAGCCGGTGCTCCACGCCCTGAAACGAGCGCAGCGTGTGGCGCACCACCGGCGCGGGAACGCCCGCGGCCATGGCCATCGCGGTGGCGGCCAGCGCGTTTTCCAGGTTGTGCGCGCCCGGCAGGGCGATCTCCCCGACGCCGCAGACGTTGCGCTCGCCCTGCGCGTCCACATACGCCAGCTTATCCCCCCGGATGAGCGCGCCCGACGGCGCCTGCCCGGAGCGGGAGAACCAGATGACCGCGCAGCGCGCGCGCTCGGCCATGGCGCGCGTGACCGGGTCGTCGTAATTGAGCGCGACGAAGTCGCCCTCGCGGCAGTTGGCGAAGATGCGCTCCTTGAGCGCGATGTAGTTTTCCATGGAGCCGTGGCGGTTTAAGTGGTCCTCGGTCACGTTGAGCACGGCCGCGACCGCGGGGTGGAACTGCGACACGGTCTCGAGCTGGAACGAGGAGATCTCGCACACGGTCACGTCGCCCGCGCGCATCTTGCGCACGGCCTGCGCGTAGGGCGCGCCGATGTTGCCGACCACCCACGCGCGCCGGCCCGCGTTTTTGAAGATCTCGCCCAGCAGCGTGCAGGTGGTGGTCTTGCCGTTTGTGCCGGTCACGGCCAGCAGGAGACCCGTGGACTCGCGGTAGGCGTACTCGAGCTCGCCCATCACCTCCACGCCCAGTTCGCGCGCCCTGCGCACGGCGGGGTGCGTGTCCGCGACGCCGGGGCTTACGATGAGCGCGTCCACGCCCTCCAGAAGCGGCTCCGGGTCCTCCCCAAGATGCCAATGGACGCCCTGCACGTTCAAATCGTCCAGCGCGCCCCCGAATTCCTCTTTGGTTTTGCGGTCGCAGATCGCGACCTCCCAGCCGCGCTCCAGCAGCAGGCGCGCGGCGGCAACGCCGCTTCGCGCCATGCCGAGTACGAGCGCCCTCTTTCCCTGCATACGCTCCTCCTTAGGTCATGCGGTGAAGCCCAACAGCGCCAACAGGCACAAAAGCACGGTCCCGATGTAGTACATCGACACCACGCGCGTCTCCGGCATGCCGCCAAGCTCAAAGTGGTGGTGCAGCGGCGCCATGCGGAACACGCGCTTGCCGTGCGTAGCCTTGAAGTAGACGACCTGTATGATGTCCGAAAGGCTCGAGACGAACATCGCAAACGCGATCACCGGCAGAAGCAGCGAAAGCCGCGTCACCAGACAGATGCCCACCAGCGCGCCGCCGATGAAGAACGAGCCGACGTCGCCCATGAACACGCGCGCGGGGTGCGCGTTGAAGCGCAGAAAGCCCAGCAGCGCGCCGGCCATGGCGCCGGCGAATATGGCGGTGTTGACGAGGTTGCTCTCGTTGGCGG